>NZ_FNNG01000001.1:65773-365773 GCF_900106765.1 Tepidimicrobium xylanilyticum | reverse complement strand
GTAAAGCTACAAAAAGAAATGGGGCTTACTTATCTATTCATATCCCATGACCTATCTATGGTAAAGCATATATCAGATAGAGTAGGGGTTATGTATTTAGGTTCAATAGTAGAATTGGCACCAAGTTTTAACTTGTATGAGAAACCATTACATCCTTATACAAAGGCTCTGATATCTGCAATACCAATTCCGGATCCTAAGATAGAGGATGAAAGAAATAGGATTAAGCTGGAGGGAGAAGTACCAAGCCCTATAAATCCACCAGAAGGTTGTAAGTTTTACAAAAGGTGTGCTCGTGCAATGGATAAATGTAGAAACAGTCGTCCAGAATTAAAAGAAATTGAAAAAGACCATTTTGTAGCTTGTCATTTATATTAAAAGTTTGATAAAGTGGTTGACTTTTAAGGAGGAATTTAATGCTAGACAAGAATGTTATAGAAGATATTTTTAATGTAGCTATTTCTAACGGAGGAGATTTTGCAGAAATATTTTTAGAAGAAAATTATACTACGGAAATATCTACAATTGGTGGATATATTGAAAAGGGAATGAGTGGTAAAGATTTTGGCATAGGTATCAGGATATTTTGTGGTCTTAATAGCATTTACGTATATACTAATGATTTGTCTAAGGACAATTTGATAAATATGACTAAAAAAGCAGCTAAAATGTTTGGAGAAAGTGAAAGGGATATGGTTTTAAATTTTGATAAACCTTTAAGACCATATATTCATCAATTCGACATACTTCCTAGAAATGTCGAATTATCACGAAAAGTAGACTTGATGAAGAGGGCTACCCATGCAGCAAAAAATTATGGAGAGGAAATAACTCAAGTTACAATTAACTATATAGATCAGGAACAAAATGTATTAATTGCAAATACAGAAGGTATTTTTGTTGAAGATAAAAGGGTTAGGACCAGAATGTTAATAATGGCAGTGGCGGAACATGGAGGACAATTAGAAACAGGTTATGTTGGACCTGGTGCTCTAATGGGATTAGAATTTTACAATACCATAGATGTAGAGGAATATGCCAAAGAAGCAGCTAGAATGGCTAAGACTATGGTCTATGCTGACTATTCGCCAGTTGGAGTAATGCCAGTAGTAATAGATAATGGATTTGGTGGATTGATGTTTCATGAAGCGTGTGGTCATAGCCTAGAAGCATCCTCTGTTGCAAAAGGAGTATCTGTTTTTTCCAATAAATTAGGTCAGAAGATTGCATCGGATGTGGTAACTTTAATAGATGATGGTTCCATTCCAAATTACTGGGGTTCCTTAGGTGTTGATGATGAAGGTAAGAGGACCCAGAAAAATATTCTTATAGAAAAAGGAATCTTAAAATCCTACATGGTAGACAAATTGAATGGAAGAAGGATGGGATTGGAATCAACTGCTTCAGGTAGAAGACAATCCTATAGATTTGCTCCTACTTCAAGAATGACTAATACCTATATAGATAATGGGGATAGCACTAAGGAGGAAATAATATCAAACACTGAGAGAGGATTATTTGCTAAACAGATAAATGCTGGATCTGTAAACCCTGCAACTGGAGATTTTAACTTTTCCCTTTCCGAAGCCTATTTAATTGAGAATGGAAAAATTACTAAACCAGTAAGGGGAGCTACCCTTATTGGAAATGGCAGTAGGATATTGATGGATGTGGATATGGTAGCTAATAATTTGGAAATAGGCCAGGGCTACTGTTTTGCAAGTAGTGGTGCTATTTTCATAGGGGCTGGGCAGCCAACCATTAGAGTCAAATCTATGACAGTAGGGGGAAGGGAGGATTAACGATGGATATAGATAGATTGTTTAACAGGGGCAAAGAATTGGGGATAGAAGATATGGAAGTATATGTGGTAGAAAAGTCTTCTACTAAATTTAAAATATACAAGGGAGAGCTTGAAAATCAAAATATTTCCAAAGAAAAGGCCTTGTCCTTAAGAGGGGTTTACAATGGGAAGATGGGGTATTCATATACTGAAAAATTAACGGAGGATTCCATAGACGAATTAATATCTAATCTCATACAGTACGCCCAATGCAATGAAAGGGAATATGTGGAAAGATTATCAGGTCATGTTAAAATAGAAAGAAAGGATAGGGCCAATAGATTGAATCAATATGATGATGAAAAAAAGATATCCTTTTTAAAGTCTATAGAAAAAATGGCCTATTCTATGGATGAAAGGGTTTATCTGGTGCAAACTTGCAATTATGAGGAATATGAAAATACCGTTTATATAAAAAACACAAAGGGACTGGAATTAAAGGATAGCTATGGTGCAGCAATTATCAGTCTATTTGTAGTTGCTAAAGATAATGATGATACACAAACGGGTTATTCCCATAGAGTTATAGATGATTTATTAGAAGAAGATAAAACCGCTTTGGTAGATGAAGCCGTTAAAGATGCAGTAAATATGCTTGGTGCTAGTTCTATCCCTTCGGGAAATTATAAAGTAATTCTTAGAAATAATGTGGCAGCAGATCTATTTGGTACAATGGTTCCAGTGTTTTTAGCAAATATGGTTCAGGAGAATATGTCTTTGATGAAAGGGAAGATAGGAGAACAAGTAGGTTCTGATTTATTAAATATAGTCGAGGATCCATTCCTTAAGAGAGGAATAATAAATAGGATGTTTGATGATGAAGGGACTCCTACCTTTACTAAGCATATTATCAAAAATGGAATTTTAAAAACCATTCTTCATAATAATAAAACAGCAGAAAAAGATGGGATAAAGTCTACTGGTAATGGTTTTAGAACTTCTCATAAGTCTACTATAGGAGTAATGCCCACTAATATGTATATAGAAATGGGTAATAATACGTTAGAGGAGATGATTAGGTCTATAGATACAGGGGTGTTGATTACCGATATTCAAGGTTTACACGCAGGTATCAATACCGTTTCTGGAGAGATTTCCTTATCATCCAATGGATATTATATAGAAGATGGAAAGATAGTGAAACCCGTAAATCAGATTACTATCGCAGGTAATTTTTATGATATGATAAAAGGAATTGAAGCTTTAGGAGATGATATTGGTTTTTCTATATCAGGTAATTATTATTTTGTCTCCCCCTCAATGATTATAGATAGATTAACAGTATCAGGTAACTAAGCTAGTTTTAAACTAGCTTAGTTTTATTTTATAAAGAATTTTAAGATGCTTCTATTTGCATTTTAATTTTCACACATTAAAGTTAGAAGGACTTATATTTAATTAGACATTAATGTATTGTATAATGATGTTAAATAGGAAATAGGAGGAATTCGATGACTAAATATGGTGGGTACATGGGAAAGGTTTTGATAATAGATGTAAAAAATAGAACTACCAGCCTCTATCCTTGGTCGGATGGTGAAAGGGAAGATTATCTAGGTGGAAAGATAATGGCAGCTAAGATAATCAAAGATAATGTAGGGTCTAATGTCCAAGCCTTTGATGAAGAAAATATTTTGGTAATAAGTACAGGTCCATTGACTGGTACAAATGCTCCTGCTTCCAGTAGGTTTAATATATCCACTATTTCTCCTTTAACGGGATTACTTACTTCTTCAAATTGCGGTGGTAATTTTGGAATACATTTAAAAAGAGCAGGATATGATGCTTTGATAATAAAGAATAAATCTGAATCGCCTATATGGATAGAGATTACCGAGGATGAGGTTTTATTCCATGATGCAAAGGATTTATGGGGGAAGATGGTAGGGCAAACACAAGAAGCCTTAGATCCAAAGGCTGGAAAAGTAGTTATTGGCCCTGCAGGAGAGAATTTAATAAAGTATGCTAGCATATTCAGCGGGGAAAGGACTGCTGGTAGAGGCGGAATAGGAGCAGTTATGGGGGATAAGAATATCAAGGCCATAACTGCTAAGGGTAATTTAAAACCTAAGATTAATAACGTAGAAGGAACTAAAGAATTCTATAGGAAATGGATAGAACTATTAAAAAACCATCCCTTAACAGGAGAGCAATTACCCACCTTTGGTACAGCTGGATTAATTAGTTTGATGCAGCATAGAAATGTACTGACCACTAAGAACTTTAAATATGGGAACTACCATGACTTTGACAAAATATCTGGAGAAAGGCTGAGGAAGGATTTCTTAGTAAGAAACAGAGGTTGTATAACATGCCCAATACAATGCGGTCGTCAAGTAGAAGTTGACGGTAGGATAGTAAAAGGACCGGAACTGGAAACTCTAGCCCTTTTGGGTTCTAATCTATTGAATAATGATTTACAACTCATATTGAGGTGGAATTTAGAACTAGATGAGCTTGGAATGGATACCATAAGTACAGGAGGAACTATTGCTTTCGCTATGGAATTAAATGAAAAGGGACTATGGGAAAATGGTTTGGAGTTTGGGAAAACGGGGAATTTATCCGATATATTCAAAGATATAGCTTATAGAAGGGGAATAGGAAATGAATTAGCAGAAGGGACTAGGTATCTTTCCAATAAATATGGTGGTGCTGAATTTGCCATGCATTCTAAGGGAATGGAGCTTTCAGCTTATGAGCCTAGGTCTGCTGTAGGTCAAGGATTAGGGTATGCTGTATCCAATAGGGGAGGCTGTCATTTGAATGCTGGATATCTAGTCCTTTTTGAAGGATTAGGCCTTTCTATAGACCCCTATACCACTAAATCAAAAGCGGAGCTTACCGTTTTGACCCAGAATTTAATGGAGGCTATTTCTTCAGCAGGAAACTGTCTATTTACGCTTTATTCAATGTTGCCAAAATACCTAGTTAAAAATCCCAATAGCAGGATTACCAGATTAACAAATAGATTTTTGACTACCAGTTTAAGTGCAAATATAATAAAATTTGTTAATAAAGCGGATAAAAGGCTATTGCCTATTAAATATTCTCCTATACCTCAAATAAAGGCCATTGAGTTGGTAACGGGAATGAAGATGAGTCTTGGGAAATTACTAGATATAGGCGATAGAGGGTATAATTTGGAACGGATATATAATGTAGAGAGGGGAATAAGGTCAAAGGACGATTCATTGCCAGATAGGCTTACAAAAGTTAAACAGAAAGAAGATGAGACCAATAGTTATGTCCCATTAGATGAGTTAAAGGAAAGGTATTATAGGCTAAGGGGATGGGACCAAGATGGAATTCCTACACAATCTAAATTGGAAAAATTAAAGCTGATAGAATAAAGGATGATTTTAATGGCTAAAATTAAGTTGTTTGGTATCCTCAGTACTAAAGTAGCATTGGATGAATTGATAATAGAAGCGGATAATATCGAGGAATTATTGATTAAACTATCTGTAATGGAATCTAATTTAAATATGGAGGAATTGAAAAGGAGCCTGATTTTTGTAAACAATAAAAATATTATAGAGTTGAATATGTTTAAAACTAAGATAGGTCCTAACGATAACGTTAGCATTTTGTCGCCTATTGCTGGAGGATAAGCTCTATCTGGGGATACTTTAAGAAGATTACTCTTGGGTTGCTTACGCAGTTAATATTATGGTTACCAAAGAGTGGCCTTATTTGATTAGATTATATTATTTAGTGGTAAGTATATAATAAAGGTATGAATGTAGATTTAAGGAGTTGAAAATAATGTCAAATAAACTTACTGGGATACACCATATTACAGCTATAGTGGGATATCCTCAGGAAAATATAGACTTTTATACTGAAGTATTAGGCTTGAGGTTAATCAAAAAGACGGTAAACTTCGATGACCCATATACTTACCATTTTTATTATGGAGATAAGGAAGGAAAACCAGGAACAGCTATTACCTTTTTTCCCCATACCAATGGCAGGAAGGGTATATTAGGCGGTGGGCAGGTATCTACTACCTCTTATGCAGTTCCAACAGGTTCTATAGATTTCTGGGAAGAGAGACTTAAGAAATTTAACATAATCTATGTAAAGGGAGAGAAATTTGGTGAAGAATATGTTCAATTTGAAGACCCTCATGGCCTACAATTAGAGCTTGTTTTTACCGACAGTGGAGAAGAAAGCAAATGGGAATTTAACGGTATAGCCTCCCATTCGGCCATTAAGGGATTTGCTGGAGCAACTCTTCGGTCCTTATTTCCAGAAAAAACGAAGGATATAATGGAGAATGTTCTAAAATTTGAAAAGGTAGATGAGAGATTGGATGTAATCAGGTATAAATCTACAGCTTCTATTGGGAATATAATAGATTTAAAAACCACTCCCATGGGTTTGGGGAAAATGGGTATTGGAACGGTACACCATATTGCCCTAAGGGTTAAAGATGAGAATGAGCTGATAGAGTGGAGTAATATGTTGAAGGAAAGAGGATTTATAGTCAGCCCTGTTAGGGATAGGAAATATTTTAAATCCATATATTTTAGGGAGAAAGGCGGAAATCTATTTGAAATAGCTACTGATGGGCCAGGATTTACAGTAGATGAGCCAGTAGGGGAATTGGGGAAAAATTTAAAGCTGCCAAGCCAATACGAATCCATTAGGGATGAAATAGAGAAGAAGTTACCCCCTATTAATGTAAAGGAATTCTAAAAGAGTTCCTTCTCTTTTGCTTAAAAATCGTCCTTTATCAACTTTTCTAGGGTGTTTACATTATTGCCTGCCCTTAATGGTTTAACTGCAGGACCTTCAATTATTTCTCCTTCATAGGTAAATCTTGAACCGTGGCAGGGACAATCCCAAGATTTTTCTGCAGAGTTCCAGTTTAGTTCACAGCCCATGTGTGGACAGGTAGTATTTACTAAGTGAAGGGTTCCCTCTTCAGTTTTATAAGCTCCAATCCTTTCACCCTCTAATTTTAAAACCTTGCCTTCCCCGGGTTTAATATCTATATCATCAGTTAAAGGGGATAGTTTCCCACTTAATAAATAGGCTGCTACATTTAAGTTTTCTACCAGAAAGTTTTTGGCTGATGCAATAATATTTTTCCGAGATGGATTATAAACTTCTTGCCATTTGCTTTTTCCTTCTACTATTAAATCTCTAATAATCATTGCAGAAGCCACGCTATTGGTCATACCCCATTGTTGAAATCCGGTAGCAACATACATATTAGGGGTATCTGCTGTAAAATGTCCAATATAAGGCATTCCATCTAAAGTTATATAGTCTTGAGTAGACCATTTGTAAGGAATATCCTCTACTGTGAACGTATTATTGGCAAAATCTATTAATTCATCATAGTGCTTATCCGTATTTTCTTCTTGACCTGTAGTATGATTAGATCCAACTACTAAAATTAGTTCACCATCTTTCGTATTCTGACAGCGAAGGGAACGGGTGGGAGTCTCTGCATTGATATACATTCCCCAAGGATACTCTTCCTTAGCTTTAATTCCTACTATATAGGATCTAATGGGAAAAAGCCTAGCAAAGTACATACCTCGCTTATTATAAAAGGGATATTGGGATGCAATTATAACCCTTTTTGCCTTTACTCTATTTCCTTTTTCAGTAGTAATTATATATTTATCATTTTCTTCTATATTAACTGCTCTAGTTTTTTCATAAATGCTGACTCCTTTATTGTGAAGAATTTCAGTTAAGGCTAATACATATTTCCTTGGATGGAATTGAGCTTGGTCATCAAAGCGTATAGCAGCTTTAATGGGTATGGGAAAGGGTATTTTATCGATGAAAGAAGCTTTAATACCCAATTCCGATACAGTTTTTACCTCATCTTCAATCTTCTTTACATATTTTTCATCCTGCGTGAAAACAAAAGCAGGTTGGGATATAAAATCGCACTGAATATTGTTTTCTTCAATAATGCCTTTAATTTTATTTATTGCTCTTTCGTTGATTTCAGCATATTGGCGAGCTAATTCTATACCCATTTTGGTTTTGATTTTATTGTATATTAGTCCATGTTGGGATGTGATCTTAGCTGTAGTATGGGCTGTAGTCCCTTGGCAAATCCTATCGGATTCTAAAATTGCAATTTTAAACTTTTCCTTTTCCAAAAGATAGGCACAGGATATACCTGCTAATCCACCGCCTATAATGGCTATATCTACCTCTATATCCTCTTGCAAAGGAGGATATTCAGTGGTAGGGGTAGAGGCAAGCCAATAGGATTTTGGCAAGTCTTGAATGTTGTTTTGATTATTAATATCCATGAAAATCCCTCCAACAAATCAATATAAGTCTATTTTTACCATTATAGCTTAAAATATTCCAAGTATAGAGCTTTATAATTTTTTTTAAATATATTTAGAAAGTATAAACATAAATATCTGTAAAAGTGAGAATATAATATAAAATGTTTTTTAGGAGGGTGTTAAATGAATTTTGACAATATTATAGAAAGAAGGATGGTGGATGACGGAAAACATAATCTAGTTTTAGAAATTTCTGCAGATGAATATAAAAAGGATTATGATGAGTACAACAAAGATTACGCCTTGAATATTTTAGAAAGGCATTTAGAATATAGGGGAGATGATGGAAAACCTGTAGATGTAGACATTAGCTATGATGGAGAAAGTAATATTGTACGGATTTATGCAAAGGTTGAATATTTAGGAAATGACCATACCACCTATAGATTTCGTTGATTAAAGACATTCCTTGAGAGTGTCTTTTTTTAATGAAATTTTTTGATATGATATAATAGAGGATATATTGGGAAGAAAATATATAGGACTTTATAATAAAATTATTACAAAGGAAGGGATGAATATGGATTATAAGAGATTTGGAAGTAAATATGTACTTAGATTGGATAAAGGAGAAGAGATAGTAGAATCTATCAAGACTTTATGTAGCAAAGAGGGAATTAAACTTGCTTCTGTTACTGGTATTGGAGCTACAAATAGGGCAGTAGTAGGCTTGTTTGAAACTAGTACCAAGAAATATCACTCCAAGGAATTAACAGGAGACATGGAAATCACAAGCCTAACAGGTAATGTTAGCCAAATGGGAGGAGAGGTTTATCTGCATCTTCATGTTACCCTAGCTGATCCTAGTTATAATGCATATGGAGGCCACTTAACTTCAGCAGTAATTAGTGCTACAGGCGAAATAATAATAGATACAATAGACGGAGAAGTAGACAGGGAATTTAATGAAGAAGTGGGGTTAAATCTTTTTAAGTTTTAGTTTAATGATTAAATTAATAACTTGTAATTGATTACAGTATTTTAGCTGTAATCGATTACAAGTTTATATTTTTCAGCCCTTTTCGAGGGGTAGAAAATGGATAAACTTATATTATAATGTTTGTTAAGGGTATTATAATTTATAGAGGAGGTAGAATATGACAAAGAAAAATATTATCATAGATTGCGACCCAGGTCATGATGATGTGATGGCTATATTACTTGCTTTAGCAAATCAGGACAAGTTTAATATTTTGGGAGTTACCACTGTGGCTGGAAACCAAACCTTGGAAAGGGTAACTTTAAACCTTCGTAAGCTTTATACTTATTTGGGAATATCTACACCAGCAGCAAGTGGAGCAGCAAAACCTATTATTAGGGAATTAACAACAGGAAAAGAAGTTCATGGAGAAACTGGATTAGATGGTTGGGATTTTCCAGAACCTACCTTCCAACTAGACTCTACCAATGCAATGACCTTTATGTACGAAAAGATAATGAATTTGGAGGATAAGGTAATTTTAGTTCCAACAGGGCCTCTTACAAATATTGGCTTATTATTCTCTGCTTTTCCAGAGATAAAGGAAAAGGTGGAAGCAATATCCTTAATGGGGGGCTCTATATATTCTGGGAATTATACTCCTAATGCTGAATTTAACATATATGTAGACCCGGAAGCAGCTAAGATAGTATTCAATTCAGGCATTCCAATCATAATGAGTGGATTAGAAGTGACCCATAAAGCTGCTATTACCGATGAAGAAATTGAAAAATTGAGGGCTATGGATGGAAGGATATCTAAAATGTGCGGAGAACTTTTACATTTTTATACTAGATACCATCGTAGGGAAGGTTATTCTTCCTATCCATTACATGATGTTTGCAGCATAATGTATTTATTACATCCTGAAATATTTGAATACAAGGATTTACAAGTTTATATAGATACTTCAGACGGGCCTAGTAGGGGTAAGACTTTCGCTGATCTTAGGGAATGGGTAAAATACGAAAGGCCTAATGCAAGAGTTTTACTCAATATTGATAGAGAGAGATTTATTGATATACTTTTCGAGGGGTTTAAAAAGCTAGATGAAATATGTAAATAGCAGAAACAAGGGCTAAGTAAAATTATATTGAGGATTAGTATAGAAAGCCTAAAAAATATTTAGTACTTAAATGAAAGGAAAATGCCTATGTTTGATATTTTAGTTATAGGGAGTATAAATGCTGATTTGGTTTTTATATCTGATATAAGGCCAAAAGCAGGTGAAACTGTAATGGGTAAAGACTTTAAGGTTCTTCCAGGGGGCAAAGGAGCAAACCAAGCCATAGCTGCAGCAAGGCTAGGTAAAAAGGTGGGTTTTATTGGCTGTGTTGGAAATGATGATAATGGGAAGAAGTTGATAGAAAACTTGAGGGGGAATAACGTTGAAACCCAATATATTCAAATAGTAGATGATGTTCCTACCGGAGTGGCAAATATAGTGGTTGCTGAAGAAGATAATAGTATAATTGTAATACCTGGTGCAAATTATTCTATTTCAAAAGATATGATAGATAAAAATATGGATATATTATTAAATTCTAAACTTATACTGCTTCAAAATGAGATTCCCATGGAAGTTATTGAACACATTATAGATTTATGCTTTGGGAAAGATATTAAGGTCATTTTAAATCCAGCTCCTGCAGTTAAGCTTAAGGAAAGCATTGTGAACAAGATAGATTATTTAACGCCTAATGAACATGAATGTAAGATAGCCTTTGGTAACCCCAATACAGATGGGTTACTAACTAAGTATCCGAACAAATTGATTGTTACAGTGGGAGATAAAGGCGTTTTATACCACGATGGAAATAAAAAAGTTAATATACCAGCCTTTAAGGTAGATGTGGTAGATACAACTGGTGCAGGAGATTCTTTTAATGGTGCTTTTGCTGTAGCAATTGTAGAAGGTAATAGTTTATATGAAAGCTTGTTATTTGCAAATAAGGCAGCTGCCATATCGGTAACTAAAATTGGTGCACAAGAGGGAATGCCCTATTTAGAGGATTTGAAGGGACTGTAGTAAATATTTACATAAGGGAATTAATTAAAAGGAGAAGAACATGTTAGATTTAGCTTTATTGGGGACGGGAGGAAGTATGCCCATACCGGAAAGGTTTTTGTCCTCCTTATTAATAAAATATAAAGGGAGTAAGATTTTAGTTGATTGTGGAGAAGGGACGCAGGTCTCTCTCAGACTTTTAAAATGGGGTTTTAAATCTATTGATATGATATTGATAACCCATTGGCATGGAGACCATATATTAGGATTGCCAGGCCTTCTTACGACTATTGGGAATTCTGGAAGAAGGGCACCTATGATGATAATAGGACCACAGGGCATAAAGAAGATAATAGAAGGATTATTGGCTTCCCTTTCCTACCTTCCCTATTCCATCCATCTAGTAGAGGTTTCAGAGATTTCCATTGTGGTAAGTTTTAACAAGCATGGTTTGGAGATAAAAGAGGCAGATGAGTCTAGCCAATCCTATGGAGATCTAATAATTTCCACTTTAGAATTAGACCATTCATCACCCTGCATAGGCTACAGTTTCTATGTACCTAGGAGGCCTAAATTTAACCCTGAAAAAGCCATATCCAATGGGGTGCCTAAGAATCTGTGGAAAAGACTTCAGCAAGGGGAAACAGTGATATATGAAGGAATGACTATAAAGCCTTCCATGGTATTGGATGATAATAGAGAGGGAATTAAGTTGAGCTTTATTACGGATACAAGGCCCATAGATACAATACCAGATTTCATAGAGGGCAGCCAATTATTTATTTGCGAAGGGACCTATGGTGATGAACAAGATAGGGAACGGGCTATTAAAAATAAGCATATGCTGTTTTCTGAGGCAGCTAGACTAGCTTATGAGGGGAAAGTTAAGGAGCTTTTGTTAACCCATTTTAGTCCAGTTATGGAAGAGCCTGAAAAGCATATTGAAAATGCAAGGAGAGTTTTCCCCCAGACCACGATTGGTTACGATAGACTTACCATACAATTGAATTATCCCTAATGTATGGCAAGGGGTCAGACCCCTTGCCACTTTATAATTGAAAATATATCATTCACAATTTGCTGCATTTATGCTGCATAATTCTTTCTTCATATTATATAGAATATCTAAGGTTTCCTGAGCTAGTTCATCCCTCTTACCCT
The DNA here is from genome assembly GCF_900106765.1 of Tepidimicrobium xylanilyticum. Taxonomy (NCBI): domain Bacteria; kingdom Bacillati; phylum Bacillota; class Tissierellia; order Tissierellales; family Tepidimicrobiaceae; genus Tepidimicrobium; species Tepidimicrobium xylanilyticum. The sequence continues at coordinate 353,450 of NZ_FNNG01000001.1, read as the reverse complement.
TGAGGGACTCTAGGAATTTTATTCGATAGTCTATACTGTTATTTAGCTTTTCTATATAATTTTCATCTTCCATATTTACTGGGAAACCTTCTATTTCAAGGTATTCTATATTTGAAAAGCTTCCCCATTGCTTGAATTCAGCTTTTCCTTCCACTATGAGCTCCAAAGCTTTTAATGTAACCTCTTTTGGTACCTTCTTGTCTAGGAAATGGCCTGTATTGAATATAAAGCAGTCTACATTTCTCTTTTCAAATAGCTCTTTAAACTTAGTATAATCATCCTTTAGCGGATAAGTGCGGAAGGGATTGGCATAGCATTCGATTACTAGGGCATCTTTATCCACATCACTAGTCAGCCTTTCTGCAGAGGTTCTTTTAGTTGCTAATGTAGCCCCCATTACAGCCGCTAAAGTCGGATTATTTATTTTTACTACAGGTGGCAGTGAAGGGTCTTTCATTAACCATACAATAGCATCTACTGGTTCTTCTATCTTGTCCACCCTATTATCAGCCCATAATTTTGATTTTATTGCACGACCATTGCCATTTCTAATATCTTCAGTTACTATTACACATTTACCATCTTCATCTAAAGTAGCCCCACAGTTTTGAACGGTGATGAGATACTTATTTGCTGAAGAATCCAAAGGATAATCCTGCGTCTTATCGAAATAGGAAGGTTCTAATGCAACGGAAGAACCGTTTTCTGTGGATATTATATAGGCGTCATCGTGTAATATGGTTATATCATATTTGCCATCATGTTTTTCATGGGTTATGGTAGACTTGCCAGAACCAGATAGGCCAAAGACTCCTACTGTATATTTATTCTTTCCATCTATATCGTACCTTTTTAATCCACCATGGCATGAGGCATAGCCATTTCTGTTGGCAATTCCCCAAGCTAAAGTGAGAGTTCCTTTTTTATGCTCACCGAAGTACTTCATACCTAATATACAAGCACAATTATGTTCAGGATCGAATATGGCTAGACCTAGCGGATGATTTACATCTTCCCAATCTGGTACAGATAATATGTAAATATCCCCTTCATCATTAAATTTAATGGATTCTTGATACATTTTGGCATATTTTTCATTTATATATTGAAAATTAAGCAGCCAGTTGTATAATGTATTTTCAAAGCCTTCAGGAATTAATAGATGGGATTTGACCATAAAATCCTTATCTAAACCTATTAAAGCTTCTGCATGGTACATCTTTCGAAATCTAGTGTTATAAACAGCCTCCCTAATTATTTCTGCATATTTAGAAGCATCGATATTAGGGTCTCCAATAATTCTTCTTGCTGCTGCAGTCCTACCAGTAACTCCACCATCATTGAATAGTAGAATTTTAGCATCTGCATCTAAACCTATTTCTTCAGGCCTATATACGGGCATATCGGTGACAATAGTGCCGGCAGAATCTTTAGCTAATTTATAGGCTTCTTTTAGGGTATTAATTTTTATCACATTATTTCCATAAAAAACAGTTTCCACAGTAGTTCTAATTGGAGAAAAGATGGGGTTATTTTTATTAATTTCTTTTCTTTTAAATTTTGAAATAGTTGCCATAGGAATACCTCCGTTATATAAAATTTATAATATTACACTTAAATATTCTAGCATAAATAATATTAAATACAAAGTATTAAATCAAATATACTTATATATTACATACAATATATTCTTTTCCTGCAGGGTTTTCATATTATGAATATTTTCATTCATTGAAAGTATAATTTCCATATGATATAATGGCAAAAATAAAAAAGTTTTTAAATTTTAATCGAATTTTAATCTTTTTTAAATTGTATTCAAAGCTTCTGTTGTTATAATGGAACCACATTAAATAACAGGAGGTTGTGTTTATGATTACTTTAGATCAAGTTGAAAAATTGAGAAAAAGAGCTAACGTTTCATATGATGAAGCAAAAAAGGCCTTGGAAGAAGCCAATGGAGACATACTTGAAGCACTAATTAATCTTGAAAAGCAAAACCGGGTGAAACCCCCTGAAGGTGGAGGTTATTACAGCTCAAAGGGCTCACAGGAGGACGGGAGTAAAGAGTATCAAACTAAAGGTGCTAAATCCAAAAATGAATATGGAGTTTCTTTTGGAGATTTAATAGGCAAATTTTTTAGATGGTGTGGTAATATAATAAATAGAGGGAATAGGAATCATTTTGAAGTAATCAAAGATGGCGAAAAGATTATGACCATACCTGTAACCGTGTTAGTAATCCTTGTAATGTTTACCTTCTGGATTACTATTCCAATCATCATACTAGGCCTATTCTTCGGGTATAGATATGTATTTACTGGTCCAGATTTAGGGAAAGAGAGTGTAAACCGTGCCATGAATTCAGTGGCTAATGCTGCTGAGAACCTTAAAAAGGAAGTAAAAGGTGAGGAATATAATGAGGAGAATTCTGATAATTGAGGATGAGGAGAAAATAGCACGTTTTATTGAATTAGAGCTTAAATACGAAGGCTATGAAGTGGAGAAGGCCTTCAATGGGAGAGATGGGCTGGAGATTGCAAAAAACCAGCCCTTTGATTTAATTCTATTAGATATAATGCTGCCGGGTATTAATGGAATTGAAGTTCTGAGGAGGATAAGGCAATTTTCCGATATACCAATAATACTACTTACAGCAAGAGATGCTGTTGTAGATAAAGTTACGGGATTAGACGGTGGTGCAGATGACTATATTACTAAGCCTTTTGCAATAGAGGAATTGTTGGCCAGAATTAGAGTTGCCCTTAGGAAAAGGAATCAAGTAAATCAATCCACCAATTCTACTCAACTGACAGTAGGGGATTTGCAACTGGATCCAATGAAAAGGGAGGTTTGGGTAAAAGGCAACTTAATACATTTAACTAAACGAGAATTTGACCTGTTGCATTATCTATTGAAAAATAAGAATATAGTATTGAGCAGAGAAAACATTCTGGAAGAGATATGGGGCTATGACTTTGCAGGAGATACCAATGCAGTGGATGTATATATAAGATATATTCGTGCCAAGATTGAAGAACCTTTTAGACTAAAGATAATACATACTGTACGGGGAGTGGGGTACGTAATTAAAGATGAGTAAAAGTAAATCTTCGACCAATTTAACTAATAAAATACGTTCATCGTTAGTTATTAAGCTAAATTTAGGAATGCTGGGAAGACTTTTTTCCGGATTTCTTGCAATTAATATACTGATTTTATTAATGGGTTTTATCATTACCTTATGGAAGGTAGAAGAGGGTGCTCAAGATATAATATATATTATTGAAGGGACTTCTGGTAATATAAAACAAATAAATCCTAGTAGTAACTATCAGGTAATATCAGGTGAAGAATTAAAAACAGGGATAAAGATTCCTGCCAGCCTGCAAAAACGATTACCTGGAGTAATAAAGGATGCAAAGCGAAGTATCCATATACCTGAAGCAAGTCAAGGACTGAATTTCCTTGAAAGAATGAGCTTAGTAAAATATATTATTGGATTGACCATAGATGGAGAACCTTATCAAATAGTTTATTCTTTAGGTCCTAGTTTAAAACTGTTCTTAATCCTATTCTCAGCGATACTGTCATTAGAGTTATTGATATTGATTGGAAATGTAGGAAAAGGCTTCAGGATGATAAGGAGGACTTTGAAGCCGTTAGAAGAGTTATCAGAAACGGCTAAGAGCCTTAATAAAGAAGTATCTTCCATGGGGAATGGAGCATATATTAAGGATTTGGCAGGGGTTATTAGTGAAATCGATGCAAATAAGTTGGATAGCCGTATATCTGTTGATAGTTCACAATCGGAGTTAAAGGATTTAGCTGCTGCAATAAACCAAATGTTAAATAGGATTCATGCTGCATATCAGTCACAAGTTAGGTTTGTTTCCGATGCTTCTCATGAATTAAGAACTCCTATATCCGTCATACAGGGGTATGCTAATCTTTTGGATAGATGGGGTAAAAAGGATGAAAAGACTTTGCAAGAGTCCATAGATGCAATTAAGACGGAAGCAGAAAATATGAAGGAATTAGTAGAAAAGCTGCTATTCCTTGCGAGAGGCGATAATGAAACTATCCAACTACACAAAGAAGTAATAGATGCCTCCGAACTAGTGGATGAAATAGTTAGAGAAGCCCAACTAATCGACAAAAGCCATGATTTTAAAATGGAACTAACTAGTCCTGCCTATATTAATGGGGATAGGCAGCTTCTAAAGCAAGCAATAAGAATATTGGTTGACAATAGCATGAAATATACTCCCAATGGAGAAAAAATAATGTTAAGGGTCTGTCCTAAGGATGGAAATATTCATATTACAGTACAGGATAATGGGATTGGAATTAATCCTGAAAACCTACCTCATATTTTTGACCGTTTTTATCGTTCTGACCAATCGAGGGCTAGGGAAACAGGTGGTTCTGGTTTAGGCCTGTCCATTGCTAAATGGATAGTAGAACGCCATGGTGCATATTTTGAAGTATTAAGTAGGGTTAACATAGGGACTAGAATAACCATCGTATTTCCGGCTGTTGAAGATGCTTCTAATAGTAGAAGCACTCACGAGCAAAACTAACCTCCTTTTAAGTTCCCTCTAAAACATATAGGCTAATGGGAGAGAATCAAAATTAATGACAAAAAATAAAGGAATTTTCATGTAATTGTCGAATTAGACATGGAACTAAATATTACTGGAGGGATAGAATGGATAAACTGTCTTTAGAAGCTAGAATTAATGCAGAGGTCTTTAATTTTAGCGGGAAACTTGGTTTTTATGCTAGTGATTTTAAGGGGAATATTATAGGGGTCAATTCTCAGGAAAAATTTGAGTCAGCCAGTTGCATCAAGGTATTTGTCCTAACAGAACTATATAGGCAAATACATGAAGGAAAGGTTAGCCGTAATGACCTATTAGAATATACTGAAGAGCATTTTGTAGTAGGAAGCGGAGTTTTAAGGGATTTAAGCTATGGTATTAAGTTGGATGCAAAGTCTATTGCTACCCTTATGATCATCGTCAGCGATAATGTGGCTACAAATATATTAATAGACCTGCTGGGAATTGATAATATAAATAATACCTGTCAGAATTTAGGATTTAAGGATACGGTTCTTCACAATAGAATCGACTTTAATAAGTACGATAAATTAGGAACTACCACTCCCAAAGATTATGGTTTATTCTTTGAAAAGCTGTATAAAAGGGAATTATGGAGCCAAGAGATTTCTCAGGAAATGATAGATATATTCAAAAGGCAGCATTACAATACCATCTTAACTAGAGAACTGCCTCAGTATTATTTGGATTCTGAAAACACTGGTGATGAAGAGCTTATCTCCATTGCTTCTAAGAGTGGAAGTATGGATGCTTGCAGAAATGACGGGGGCATAGTTTTTACTCCTTATGGTGGTTATGTAATATGTATATTTACAAAGGAGTTTAATGATAACCTTTATTACCAAGATCACGAATCCTATAGATTTGGGGCAAAAATAAGTAGACTGGTATTCGACCAGTATATTGGATTAAAGGGAAGATTTAGATAAAGACAAGGCAAGGGATTAACCCCTTGCCTTTCATATTATATTTGAATCTTATAGGAATGTTTGAATTTCATATTCTTCTAATTTTTCTTGCAACCAAGTATCATAAGTTTCTTGGAATCTTTCTTGGAATAATAGATCCTTTATTTCATCCTTGCTATTTTCAAAATCTGGTTCCTTTTCTTCCTTCCTATCTTCTACTTTAATGATATGGTAACCAAACTCAGTTTTTACAGGTTCACTGATTTCACCAATTCCCAAAGAAAAGGCTACTTCCTCAAATTCTTCTACCATCCTTCCTCTTCCGAAGAAGCCTAAGTCTCCACCTTGTTGACTATTGCTAAGATCTATTGAATAATCCTTTGCCAAGTCTTCAAACTTCTCTCCTTCATCTAGTTTTTTCTTTACTTCTAAAGCGGTTTCTTCACTATCTACTAATATATGGCGAGCCTTTACTTGTTCTTCCTGTCTAAAGGAATTCTTATTTTTTTCAAAGTATTGCTTCATTTCCTCTTCGGTTATAGGGATTCTGGACTCCAATAGCTTTTTAAGGTATAGATTCATCTCTATATCGTGTTCAAGTTCTTCTTCAGATATTCCATAGAGCTGAAGAGCTGATTTATAAGCTTCTTGCCCTCCCATGTTTTCAATCATCTTATTTTTTTGCTCATCGATTTCTTCCTTAGAAACTTTAATGTCTTCTTTTTCAGATTCTAAAAGGATGATTTTATTAATAATTAAAGCATCTAAGGCATTCTGACCATTAGCTTTTACTAAAAAATCGTATAATTCATCTTTAGTAATTTTTTCATCCCCGACTAGGGCAACCACATCATTATTATTAAAACTAAGTTTCAGAGTTACCAATACTCCTACCACCATTGCTAATGCTAAGAGTAATGCAATAATCTTTTTACTATTCATTTGTCCTTCCAATAGTCCTCCACCTTTCTAATTTCATCTCCTTAGATTATACCATATAGTTTTAATAAATAAATGATTTATTATCATTTTTTACATTTTCCCATGAACTGGATCAAAACTATTGACAGAAGATTCAAAAAGTGTTAGTATTAAATTAACATGTCTGATGACAGACAAGTTAAAGGAGTGAAAAGATTAATGCCTATTAAAGAGAGGTCCGTTTCCTTAAGCCAAAAAATCAAAAAAAAAATAATTGAATATATTTTGAAGGAAAATCTTCAACCTGATGATATTCTTCCTTCAGAAGCTGTATTAGTAGATATGTTTGGTGTCAGTAGGTACACAGTAAGGGAAGCATTAGCTCTCTTAGAACAGGATAAAATACTATATAAAATACATGGGAAAGGTACTTTTGTAAACAAGGTGCCCATTCAAGTTGAAAGTGGCTTGGAAAAGTTGGAGAGCATTACGGATATAATAGAAAGTTTTGGCTATAAGCCAGGCACCAAATGGGTCGATATAAAAGAGTCACTCCCCACTAGGGATATGATTCAAAAGATGAAGCTCAAACCTAAAGAAAAGGTTATAACATTTACCAGAATTAGAACTGCCGATGGAAAGATTGCGGCATATTGTGTAGACACAATTAAGAGGAGTAATATAGTTGGAGATATACCCAAAAATATTGATAAAGAGTCCATGTTTGAATATCTTGAGGAAAATTTTGGTATAATACCAGAATATGCTACTGCTGATATTATCCCTGTCCTTCCAACGGAGGAAATGAAAAAGCATATGGATATTAAAGAAAATCAATTGTTCCTATTATTGTACCAGGTTCACTATGATAAAGAAGGGCATCCTCAAATATATTCAATGGATTACTTTAATCCGGATATTTTTAAATTTAAGGTCAATAGATTAAGGCATTATTAAAGCTTAAAGGGGGTAGGTGGATGCGAGGATTGTATTTTGATGGAAAACTTCAATATAGAGAGGACATCCCCATGCCTAAAATGGAGAAGGATGAATCCTTAATTAAAATTTTATATGCTGGAATATGTAATACTGATAAGGAGATATTAAAGGGCTATAAGAAATTTACTGGGATATTAGGTCATGAATTTGTGGGAATAGTTGAGGATTCTACCGATAAAAACTTAATAGGAAAGAGGATAGTAGGGGAGATTAATATTGGCTGTTACCAATGTGAGTTTTGCAAAGAAGGTCTATATAATCACTGTTATGATAGAAAGGTTCTTGGGATGATTGGAAAAGATGGGGTCTTTGCTGACTACATCACTCTTCCTAATAATAATATTCATATAGTTCCCGAGGGGGTTTCCAACTTAGAAGCTGTGTTTGCTGAACCCTTGTCTGCAGCACTAGAGATAACGGAAATGTTTCATATCAAGCCTAAACATAGGGTAGCTATCATTGGAGATGGGAAATTGGGGCAGCTAATAGCTCAGGTTCTAAGTTTAACGGCTTGTGATCTTACCATAATAGGCAAACATTTGCAAAAATTGAATTTAGTTAAGGATAAAGGTAAAGTTGCCTTAATAGATGAGCTTAAAATTAATAAGTATTTTGATGTAGTGGTGGATTGTACTGGGAATGAACAGGGTTTAATTGTTGCAGGGGAAATAGTAAAGCCAAAAGGGACTATAATATTAAAGAGTACCTATAATTCCAATACAGTATTGAATCCTACAAATTGGGTGGTTAATGAAGTAAATATATTAGGGTCTAGATGTGGACCTATGGATGCTGCATTGAGGATTATGGAAAGAAAATTGTTTTCAGCAGATGGATTAATTGATGAAATTTGTTCCTTAAAGGATTATGAAAAAGCTTTTGATAGAAAGGCAGGTAAAGTAATATTCGACTTAAAAATGGACTAATTAGAAGGAGAGGGAAATTATGAAGGAAATAAAGACTATAGAATTCAAAGAAGATGCTCTGTACCTAATAGACCAGAGGAAATTGCCCGTTTCCTATGAAATATTTGAATGTAGAACCTATAAGGACGTATATTATGCTATTAAGGAAATGGTTGTCAGAGGAGCACCAGCTATAGGCGCTACAGCAGCCTATGGAGTAGTTTTAGCAGCCAAGGAATTTATTGATGGCGAAAAGAAAGAATTTTTGTCCAATATGAAAAAGGCCCTAAGTTTTCTTAATGAGTCTCGTCCCACAGCAGTAAATCTAATGTGGGCTATTGAAAGAATGAATAATCTCATTGAAAGAAATAGGGATTTATCAGTAGAGGATATTTATATGAAGTTAAAGGAGGAAGCAGATAGGATATTAAAGGAAGATATTGAAACCAACAAGAGAATAGGGGAAATTGGTAACCAGATCGTTGGACAAAAAGCAACAATTTTAACCCATTGTAATACGGGAGCTTTAGCTACAGCAGGCTTTGGCACAGCCTTAGGAGTGATCAGGGAAGCTTTCTACAGCGGAAAGGACATATTCGTCTATGCTGATGAAACTAGACCAAGATTACAAGGAGGAAGGCTTACAGCTTGGGAATTAGTACAAGAAGGCATACCAGCTAAGCTTATTGCAGATAGCGTAGCTGCCACATTAATAAGGGATAAAAAAGTCGATCTCATTTTGGTAGGGGCTGATAGAATTGCTTTAAATGGAGATACTGCCAATAAGATAGGTACTTTTATGTTATCCGTACTAGCTAAGGAGTATAATGTACCCTTCTATATAGTAGCACCAACTTCTACTATAGATTTCAGCATAGAAACTGGCGATGAAATAGTGATAGAGGAAAGAGATAGCAAAGAAGTAACCCATATTGAAAATATAAGAATAGCTCCTGAAGGGATAGATGTATATAATCCAGCATTTGATGTAACGCCCAATGAAAATATAACGGGTATTATTACAGAGAAGGGAATTATTAAACCTCCATTTAGGGATAACATAATAAAACTAAAATAAGGGGGAGCAATAATGGGAAAAGCTGTATCCATTGAAAACTTAACTTTTAGATATAAGGACCAAAAAAATGGCAATGCCATAGAGAATATAAATTTAGATATTGATGAAGGTCAGTTTGTGGTAATAATGGGTCCTAGTGGGGCAGGCAAATCTACCTTGGCAAATTGCTTAAATGGTTTGATACCGCATTTTATTAGGGGTGAGTACAGTGGACAAGTACTCATCAATGGAATGAATACTAAAGAATATCCTGTAAGTAAAATGGCAAAGGAAATAGGCTTGGTATTTCAGGATTTTGAATCCCAGCTATTTTCTACTAATACTAAATTGGAAATAGCCTTTGGCCCAGAAAATTTTAAGGTTGAGAGAGCAGAAATAGAGAAGAGAATTAAAGAAGTTTTAAAAACTGTCCAATTGGAGGGTTTTGAAGATAGACAACCTCCTACCTTGTCGGGAGGTCAGAAACAAAGGCTTGCTATTGGTTCAGTTTTAGCTTCCAAGCCAAAGATTATCTGCATGGATGAACCTACTACAGATTTAGATCCCATAGGCAAAATGGGTATTTTTACCATTGCTAAAGAATTACATCAAGAGGGCAGTCTTACATTAATAATAATAGAACATGAGACAGAAGAAGCCTTATATGCTGATAGGTTGATAATAATGGAAGAAGGGCATATATTGAGAGATGGGGATCCTGAGGAAATATTAAGAGATGTGGAATTGATGGATAGAATAGGAATAATGCCTTTACAAATACCTAAGTATTTTTCAAAAGTTTCATCTTTAGAAAGTCATGAGTTACCTTTAACTCCAGAGGAAGGATTAGAAAAGTTTAATAGCTTAAAACTTGAAATTGATGATAAGGAATATATCAATATAATCAATGAGGATTTGGAAAGAGAAAAAAACTATGGAGATGTATTAATCGAAGTAAAGGGTTTAGAACATACCTATCCCAATGGAAAAACTGCATTAAAGGGCGTGAATTTGACCATAAGAGAAGGAGAATTTCTTGCTATTTTAGGTCATAACGGCAGTGGAAAAACCACTTTGGTAAAACATTTCAATGGTCTATTATTGCCTACTAAGGGACAGGTTATTGTAGGTGGAAAGGATACTAAGGAATCAAGTATATTTGAAATTGGAAAGCTTGTAGGCTATGCCTTCCAAAATCCGGACCATCAGATATTTGCAGATACGGTATATGAAGAAGTGGCTTTTAGTCCTAAAATTAGAGGTTATTCGGAAACTGAGATTGAAGAAAGAGTAAGAGAGGCTTTGAAAGCAGTAGATATGGAAGGCTTTGAAAAAGAAGACCCCTTTTCATTAACTAAAGGTCAGAGGCAGAGGATAGCAGTGGCATCAATTCTGTCTGCTAGGCCAAAGGTAATCATTCTAGACGAACCAACAACAGGATTAGATTTTAAAGAACAAAGGCAAATGATGGAATTGATAAGGCAGTTAAATGAAAAGGGACATACTATAGTTATGATTACCCATACCATGTGGGTAGTGTCAGAATATGCCCATAAGGTAGCGGTAGTAAATGATGGGAAGGTAGTATTATATGGCAGTACTAGAGATGTGTTTAAAAAAGAGGAGGAGTTATTAAAAACTTATTTAAAAACACCTCATATAGTAAGCTTTAGTAATAAGCTAGGGAAAACCTTATTATCCGTAGATGAAATGATTAGATGTACTAAGGGGGTGTAGACGTATGGATATGTTCCTATATATTGATAAGGACACTTTTTTACATAGGCTGGATCCAAGAACTAAATTGGCAGTAATGTTTGGAAGTTTTGTAATTGCATTGTTGTTCGAATCCCTTCCAATATTATTAGCATTAGCAGTAATTATACTTCTATATGGCCATTCGGGGAAAGTGTTATCCAATTTAAAACGAATAAGGGTAATTCTATTCATGATTGGTCTTATGTCCATAGTCATATGGTCTATTACAAGGGGAGGCGAAACAAAATTATTAGGTCCCATTACCTTGGAAGGCATCATTTATGGCATAACGGTAGGTATTAAATTTAATGTAATGATAATTTCAGGAATGATATTTTTAAGCTCTACCACAATAGAGGGAATATCATTGGGTTTGGTAAAATTGAAAGTACCTTATAGAGGAGCCTTTGCATTTTCAACAGCTATAAGATTAGTTCCCATGATAGTTGCAACAAGCTATACCATTACTCAAGCTCAGAGGTCGAGGGGCTTAGACTTGGATTCAGGGTCTTTTATCCAAAGGATAAAAAAATATGTGCCACTAATAATACCAACCTTCGTTTCAGTAATAAGGAGTACCAATGTATTTTCCATGGCCTTAGAATCCAAAGGATTTGGCTACGATAAGGAAAGAACTTATTATATGGAATTAAGTTTTAGAAGTGTAGATTATGTGATACTCATAATTACACTGTTGTTAATATTAGTTTCCATATATGCAAAAATAACATTTAAATTATAGGAGGATAATGTCATGAGGAAAGCCATTATTGGAGGTACAGGAGTATATGATATAGGTGATGGTAGTTATTCAAAAACTATAGAAACCTCTTATGGGAAGGCAGAGGTAAACATAGTAAGGGTCCAAGGGGAAGAAATAGTGTTTTTAGCAAGACATGGAGTAAACCATTCAGTACCACCCCACCTAATAAATTATATGGCAAATATGATGGCTTTAAAGGAATTGGGAGTCAAATATGTCTATGCAACAGCAGCAGTAGGGTCTTGTAATGAGAATTATGCTCCTGGGGATATTGTGGTTATTAAGGATTTCATTGATTTTACTAAACAAAGGCCTTTAACCTTCTTTGAAGGTGGCAATGAACCAGTTAAGCATGTGGATATGAGTGACCCTTATTGTAAAAATCTTAGACAAAGATTTTATGAAGCTGCAAGAACTGAATCAATACATATTAAAGGGGATGCAGTATATGTTTGCACCGAAGGACCTAGGTTTGAAACTGCTAGTGAAATCAAAATGTATAAAAGATTTGGTGGCGATGTAGTAGGAATGACTAGCGTTCCTGAAGTGGTTTTGGCAAAGGAATTGGGAATTTGCTATGCAACGGTAGGAATAGTAACCAACTGGTGTACAGGGATGGAAGAAACCATGACCATAGATAATATGCACGAGTTATTATCACAGAATAAGGAAAAGATTACTAAAGTATTTTTAAAGGTTTTTATCGAGGGTTTGAATCAGGACAATTGCAATTGCAGTAATGCAATTGTTAAACTCTAATAAAAAAGGGGGATTTCATATGAAAGAAGTCATTAAAATGTGGAAATCCACAAAAATGGTGGTCTTAGTGGCCCTATGTGCAGGACTTTATGCAGCTTTATTAATTCCTTTTAAATCTTTAGTATTAATTCCTGGAATTACAGAAATTAGACCTGCTAGTGCATTACCAGTAGTATTTGGATTACTATTTGGACCAGCAGGCGCTTGGGGTTCTGCCATAGGAAATCTAATAGGGGATTTCTTTGGGTCATTAGGAATTGGTAGTGCTTTTGGTTTTGTTGGTAACTTTATGTTTGCCTATGTTCCATATAAAATATGGAATAATCTAGGAATAGTAGATTCCAATGACAGGGAACCCAACTTAAAATCCGGTAGGAAAATAGGGGCCTTTATCGTTGCAGCTATTGGAGGAGCTTTATCCTGTGCTCTCATTATAGGATGGGGATTGGAATTGCTTGGCATGGTTCCATTTGCCGCCTTAGGTGCTATAATATCCTTAAACAATTCAATACCATCACTTGTTTTAGGAATTCCTCTGCTAATGATATTATATCCTAGGATTAAGAAATGGGATTTGTTGTGGGAAGATATAATGCCAGAAGAAGATCTACCTAAAACAGGGCCTAGACAAAGATCAGGAGCTATAATTATGTTTATAGGAATATTAGTAGGTCTTATAGGTGGTTTAGCAGTAGCAGTAGGAGGAGGCCAAGAACTGTTCAATTTTGCTCAAGCTGGTGAAGGCGTAAGTATAGTATTGATAGCAGGACTTGGGGTATTAGCCACATTTGTTGGAAGCCTTATGCAATGATAGATCGGAGGATTATCCTCCGATTTATTAAATAAGAAAGGAGAAGAATATAAATGAAGAATGAAAAATGCAAATTCGAAACTATGGCAATCCATGCTGGAATGAAGGGAAAACATGCTAATAATGCCTTAAATCCTCCCATATACCAAACGTCTACTTTTGTATTCAATGATATTGAGCATGTAGAAAAGGTTATGTCTTTTGAAAGCGATGATTATGTCTATACAAGGGGCAACAATCCTACCTTGCGCCTTTTTGAAAATAGGATGGCAGCATTGGAGGAAGGAGAAGGGGCTGTAGCCTTTTCTTCAGGGATGGCTGCCATTAGCTCAGTACTATTTTCCTTATTAAAGCCAGGAAATAATTTAATAGTCCATAAAACCTTATATGGTTCAAGTTTCAACGTGGTAACCAACCTGTTACCCCAGTATAATGTAGAGTGTAAGATAGCTGATTTAAGGGATTTAGACGAGCTTAATAACTTAATGGACGATAATACTAAGGTAATCTATTTTGAAACCCCATCAAATCCTAATCTAACAATATTAGATATTAAAGGCATTTCTAAAATTGCAAGGGAAAGGGATGTAAAGGTGGTAATTGATAATACCTTTGCTACCCCTTATTTCCAAAGGCCTTTGACCTTAGGGGCAGATGTGGTGGTACACAGTGCTACTAAGTATATATGTGGGCATGGAGATGTAATAGGGGGAGTTGCTATCGCAAAGGATTTAGATTATGTCCATTATCTTAAATTCGATTATATGTGTGAATTTGGCGGAGTGATGAGTCCATTTAATGCTTGGCTTTTATTAAGAGGTTTAAAGACCCTAGGTATTAGGATGAGAGAGCATGAGAAAAATGCAAAAAAGGTGGCTGAATTTCTAAAAAATCATCCCAAGGTGAGGGAAGTTTACTATCCTGGATTAGAGGATTTTAAAGGACACGAATTGGCTAAGGACCAGATGAGTGGTTTTGGAGCCATGATAAGCTTTGAAATAGATGGCAGTTTAGATGATGCAAAAAAGGTAGTCAATTCCGTTAAATTAGCCCAATTGGCAGTGTCCTTAGGTGACTGTGAAACATTAATTGAACTACCAGCAGCTATGACCCACAGAGGTTATCCTGCAGAAGAGTTATCCAGATTTGGTTTAACGGAAACCATGATAAGAATATCAGTAGGTTTGGAACATCATGAAGATATAATTGAGGATTTGCATCAAGCTTTATCCCAGATAAAATAGGAGGGATAGGATGGAGCGACTTGATAAGGATTTGGCTTTCATGCTTAGGTATGAAAATATAGCCTGGTATGAGGATGGAAAGGTTAAAATATTGGACAGGCGAGTTTATCCTATTAAGGTAGAGTTTGTAATATGCGAAAATCATAAGGAAGTGGCAAAGGCTATTAAGGATATGGTTACCCAAAGTGGAGGTCCTTATATGGCAGCAGGAATGGGTATGGCCTTAGCTGCCTATGAAGTTAAAGATAGACCTAAAGTTGAAATAATGAATTATTTAAAGGAAGCAGCTTATACCCTATCCCATGCCAGGCCTACTACAGCAAAGAGAATGGAATTAATAGTAAATGAATGTTTAAAAGTAGCAGAAAAAGCAATAGAGTCTGGAGGGAAAATTGATGAGGCTATATTTAATCATACTTTACAAACGGTAAATGAAAGATATAAAAGAACGGATAAGATTGCTAAATCTCTTGTAGAACAGTTTCCAGATGAGGGTTGTATTATGACCCAATGCTTTGCAGAATCCGTTGTAGGTCTAATGCTTAGACAAGCTAAAATAAAGGGAAAAAATATAAAACTAATATGCCCGGAAACTAGACCCTATTTTCAAGGGGCTAGGCTTACTGCAAGTGTAGCCTATGAACAAGGTTTTGATGTTACCATAATAACAGATAATATGCCTGCATATGTGATGAAGAAAAAGGGAGTATCCCTCTTTACATCTGCTGCAGATGTTATTTCTTTAGATGGATATGTGGTAAATAAGATTGGAACCTTCCAAATAGCCATGGCTGCTCATTATTACGGTATTCCTTATTTTGTTACTGGAACTCCAGATAAGGGAGTAGAAAAGGTTTCGTCAGTGGAAATTGAGGAAAGGGATGGCAACTATGTGCTGGAGGTTCTAGGTAGAAGGATAGCAATGGATGGAGTTAAGGGATATTACCCTCTATTCGATATTACTCCTCCTGAGTTTGTAAGTGGAGTAGTAACGGATAAAGGTATTTACTCACCTTATGACCTAAAAAATTACTATAGAGAGGACTGATAATATGCTTATGGAAGAGGAAAGAAAATTGATCGTAGAATATGGGAAAAAGCTAATAACCTCTGGCTTGACTAAAGGAACTGGGGGGAATCTTAGTATCTATAATAGGGAAAAGGGTTTAATGGCCATAAGCCCTTCAGGAATTGATTATTTTGAAATCAAGCCCGAAAATGTAGCCATATTGAACATTAGAGGAGAACAGATTGATGGGGATAAAAAGCCATCTAGTGAAGTGGAACTCCACAGGATATTCTATGAAAGAAGGACTGATATTGATGCTATAATCCATACCCATACAATTTATGCCACAACTATAGCATGTTTAAATTGGAATCTGCCTCCTGTTCACTATATGGTGGCCTTAGCAGGGCTAGATGTAAGATGTGCAAAATATGCCACCTTTGGAACTAAGGAATTGGCGGAGAATGCTTTTGAAGCTATGAAGGACAGAAAGGCTGTATTATTAGCAAACCACGGAATGTTAGCAGGAGGAAAGGATTTAGGAGAAGCTTTTAATACAACTGAAGAAATAGAATATTGTGCAGAGCTATATTATAGGACTAAATCCATTGGAGAGCCAGTAATTCTTTCTGAAGAAGAGATGAGATTGATGCTTGAAAAATTCAAAACCTATGGACAATAACAATATTTTCCCAAATCGTAAATGGTTTGTAACTTTTATTGCCCCCATTTAAACTATAATATAGTTAAGAAAATTAACCTATTGGGTTAAGGAGAAGGGGGAATTTTAATGAGGAGAAAAATAGCTTTATTTTTGACTTTTGTATTAGCTTTAGGCGTTATTCCATTTAGCTCTTATGCAGAAGAAGCATATGATAAACAACTGGAAGAGGCCATTTTAAGGAGTAGAAAACTGTTTAACATTAGCAGTGAATACGATCAATTTGACTATAGTGTGGGTTCATGGAGTGGAACTACAGTATTCTATTTAAGCTGGTCTGATAGCAAGGGGAAGTTAGACAATGTACACGTTTCAATAGCGGTAGATGGAACCGTTTTAAGTTTTGGTAAGTGGAAACCAATTTATGAAGATCAAAGGCCTAAACTGCCAAAGATAAGCAAGGAAGAAGGTTTAAACATAGCAATGGATTTCATTAAAAAGGTTTCACCTAAGTTAGGAAATAGCATAAAACATATAGAAATTTCCCAACCCTTAAACATCAATTCCAATAGCTATGGATACTATTTTGTAAGGATAGAAAATGGAATTCCTTATTATAATAATAGAATTGATATTTCCGTCGATAGTTCCACTGGTGAAGTAACGGATTATTATGTAAATTGGGATAGGGATTTAAAATTTGCAGATGTAAAGAATCTAATTACTTTAGAAAAAGCTAAAGAATTATATAAGGAAAAGGTAGGCTTAAACTTAATTTATAAAACAAGTTATAAGGATGGCAAACCAAATGTATTTTTAACCTATAGCCCATTAAATACCAACTTAGCCATTAATGCAAAGGATGGAGAGGTAACTTCCATATACGATTTTTATCCTCTCTATGATAAGACTGCAGATATGGGAGCAGGAGGATATACTTCTAATGAAGAACTAAGTCCAGATGAGAAGGCAGCTGTGGAGGGTATTGCAGGGCTTATTTCCCAAGGAGAAGCTGAAAAGATTAGTAGGGAAATACTTGAACTAGATTCAGAATATAAATTAAATTATGTAAACCTTTATAAAAATTGGAGAGCAGAGGATAGCTATAATTGGCAATTGGATTTTACTAAAGGTTCAGATTCAAATGCTTACTATGTTAGTGTAAGCATCGATGCAAAGACTAGGGAATTGGTATCCTTCTATAGGTTTGGTCCTGAAGATTCAAATAAAAAGGTACAATATAACGAAGAAAAATCTTTAGAAATTGCTAAGGAATATATTAAGAAGATGAATCCAGATAAAATAGAATCAATTGAACTTAGAAAAAATTATGAAGGCTATAGACCCTTAGAAGAACAAAGACAGTACAGTTTCCAATTCATAAGAAAAATTGATGATGCCTATGTAGAACAAGATGGAATATGGGTTACAGTAGATGCGGTCAGCGGAAATATAAGGGAATACAGGATTGATTGGATTACAACGAAATTTCCACCACAGGAAAATGTAATATCTTTAGATAAAGCCTATGATATCCTATTTGGTGATATAGGTTTAGAACTGAAGTATTTTAGCCCTAACGCACATGGAGAAGATATAAAGGATAATAAAGAAGCCATATTAGTCTATGGTTTAAAGAGCGATAAGCCATCCATTATAGATGCCAGCACTGGAGCCTTATTAAACTATCTGGGAGAGCCATTTAAGGAACCGGAAATAATTAAATATAAAGATATAGAGAATAGTTATGCCAAGGATAAGATTAACATATTAGCTCAATATGGCATAGCATTATCCGGAGATAAGTTTAAGCCTAAGGAGAAGATGAAACAGGCAGATTTTCTATACTTATTAGCAAAGGCGCACAGCCCCTATGTGGAAATAGATCAATCAAGAGATAAATTATATACCTCTTTAGTAGGATTAGGGATTGTAAAAGAAGATGAGAAAGCACCAGAAAGGATAGTAACAAAGGAAGAAGCTGTAAAATATATTATAAGGGCCTTGAAATACGATAAAATTGCAGATTTAACTGAAATATATAAAGATATATTCAAGGATACAGGAGATATTTCACCAGGATTAAAAGGATATATTTCTATAGCCTATGGTCTAAAAATAGTTGAAGGATCCAATGGATATTTGAATCCTAAACAGGAGTTAAATAGAGAAGATGGAGCAAATCTAATATACAATTATTTATTCAATGAAATATAAAAAATAAGGTTTGTTATCAAAACTTAATTTCAAAAAACATCCAAAAACAGAAGAAAGAACATACTATATATAGTATGTTCTTTTTTTTCATATATCTTAAAATTTATTAGTAGACTTGATTGTAAACTTATTTTCTTCCATTTTACCAGTTTTCTATAACCTATTTTTTCATATAAATAGCAAAGGCCTTCTTCTTGAAGTATAGTGTCTAACTCCCATTTTTTAAAATTACTGCAATAATCCTTCAATAATTTAACAGTTTTTGAGCTATTCCTTTACCTTGTTCTGATGGAAGTATAAAAATAGGACTAATTCTATAACAACCATTTCCTTTACTAATGAGCCTTACTCTACCTACGATTTTGCCTCGGCTTTTAATTAGCCAATATGTAGTAAAATCCTGATTATATCTCCTTATTATTTGGTCTAATTTTTATTACCGGGATTAGTGGCCTAAAAGACTCTATTTGAATCTTATCAAGCAATGATAAATCATTTTAAGTGTGCTTTTATAATTTCTACATCCATAGTTAAAGCTCCTATTGATAATCACGTATGACTTTCCAAGTATCCGGTATCATATTATTATTATGTTATACCAACATTTTCCTTGAAGTGAAAATGGATTTTAAAAGTAAAAAATTAATGGTATAATTTTTAAAATGAGGAGCGAGATTTTATTAAGGAGGGATAGATTGTGATATTAGGAATATTAGGAGGTATGGGGCCTATGGCTACCTGCCAATTTTTTAAATATATTATAGAATTAACAAAAGCAGAGAAGGACCAAGAGCATTTGCATATTATAATCGACAACAACACAAATATTCCCGATAGGACAGCATATATACTGGGAAGGGGAGAGGACCCTAGATTAGAAATGATAAGGTCTGTAGTAAAGCTTGAATCCATGGGGGTAGATTATATAGCCATACCCTGTAATACAGCCCATTTTTTTTATGAGGATTTAATAAAATATACTAAGGTTCAAATTTTAAACATGATAGAGGAAACTGCTAGACACGTTGTAATAGATAAGGAGGAAAATGGAGATTGTTTTCTTTTATCTACGGAAGGAACCTATGAGTCCAAGATTTACCAAAGCACATTCAAATCTTTTGGTTTAAATATAATAGAGCCTAGCCAAAAGGATAAAAAGGTTATCATGCAATGGATATATAGAATAAAGTCTTCAGATTTTGATATAAGCCTAGAAGAGTTTGAAACCTTTGTTAATAGATATATTAAGGATGAGAATATTCCCATTATAGCTGGATGTACTGAACTGTCCCTTTTAGTTGATAGGTTAAAGCCAAAAAGAAAATACTACGATCCAATGGTCATATTGGCTAAGAGATGTGTTGAATTAAAGGAACAAGTCAAATAAAATAGAGACTGGACAAAAACCCAGTCTCTATTTTATCTAGTATAGTATTCATATCTATCGTATTCAACTATGTTGCCACTAGTATCCATTATATATTTTGGTTCCTTTGCCAATCTTATAATATATCCATCAGAGTTGAATTTTCCGTTTATTTTAATCCTTATGGTTTTTCCGTCAGAGTCTAATGAAGTTTCATACTCGGATTGATCAAGTATTCCTTCGCCTATGGACTCTATTATCAAATCGTTTCTAAATAGTTTTTCTATTTCCTTATCTAATTTTTCTGTAAAGGGCAAGTAGATTGTATTGCCGCTAGTGTCGAGCCAATCCCTTCTTGAATTAATAAGGGGCTTTACCTTATCCTTGACTTCTATGGAAGTGGCTTTGGCATTGGTTCCTAAAATGGTTTCTATTGAATTTCTATCCCTAATAGATAGTTTTCCATCAATAGTAGTTTGAGATCTATCCAGTAAGATTATAGAAACCTCTTTAGTGCCATCACATATAACTTCATAAATACTGTGTCCAGAAATTGAAAAATCCCTTTCAGATGCATAAAAGATTGGTTGATCAAATATTACTAGTATTTTATCTGGTTCAATAAGCTTAGCTTCTTGAACGATAGCTTGGCCTTGATTTTGTCCGTCGAATTTGAGCCTTGTTGGTTCCATTAATATTCCACTGCTAGATTTTAAACTTCTAATTTCCAATTCGGTGATATTTTTGTCTCTGCCTATGTTTATCCTTTTACCATCAATTCTTTCGGGTAATATGATTTTATATACTCTACCATCATTTATAGACATAAATTCAGTTTCTTCAGGAAGATAAGCATATTCATTATCAAATCGGATTAAATAATTTTCTCTATTTTCTACAGTGGATAAATCCATATCCTTGTTGAATATGATTATTATCTCATTTCCCTTTGCTGAATAGCTTTCAATTTTAGGGGCTTCCACATCTTCTATATATATAGTTTCTTCAAAAGGCACTATGGGATTTCTTAAAGGAGTGGTATCCCTTATTCCATCCATAGAAATGGTACTATACCCTATGGGCAAGTGATTAGTCAAATGTATCTTATATTCTCTACCAGATCCCTCTACGCTGCTAACAAATACTCTATTGCCTTTTTCATCTTTGATATTATAATAGTTTCTATTTCCTCCATCTACGTTTTTGCTAAAATATACAGTAATTGTCTTTCCATCCTGAGATATGGTTAATTTAACCACTTCAGGTTGACTATCATCTACCTCAGGTTTAACATTTATTTTCCAATTTCTCAACTTATTATCGGAGTAATCCGCCACATTATCTAAATACAACGTAATTTCGTAACTAGGTAGATTGTCTTTTGAATAATCTAAAATGACTTGATCTCCTGAAACTTTTACGCTGCTGGGATATTTTTTTCGTGAACCTGATTCCCAATAAAAGCTGTTCCTTGAGATGGAATCGGGGTCTATATCTTCATCGAATTGGATCACTACTTCATCCATTGTGGCATAAGCATTAATTACTTTAGGTGGATTTTCATCCTCTATAATATCAAAGGGAAAATTTTGGTCTAATCCCTCAAATCCTGCATAATCAATTAATCCCGATATGCTTAAAATATGTCTTCCTTCTTCTAAAGCATAGCGAGAGGAGTAAAATCTTAATATGATTATATCGTTTTCTGTTTCTACCTGAGCAGAAACAGCTTTGCCATCTATTTTAAAATTGGATGATTTGGGATTTTTAATTGGCTCTGACATATGGATTTTTATGCCCTTATTACCCAGTTGACTTACATCTAATATTTTCGGCATATCTTTATCAATTACAGTAAATTCCCTATCCTTTATACTTAATTCTTCGCCTTTTGCTGATTTAATCTTATTTATGGAGATTCTATATGTACTTTGATTTTTCATAGTTTCATTAAGAGTAAGTATTACAGTTGTATCGTTTTCGGCTAGCCTAACGGATTTTATAGTTCCTGCATTAGTAATGTATTTACTTGCAAATAGGCTGGAAGCCTTATCTACTGGTGCGGTAAAATTGATTTTTATCTCTTTTAAATTATCTGATTTTATATTATTTAGCTCAAAAGGGAGTTCTTCAATTGTAAAAGTTTGGACTTTAGTGTTTAATTCATTACTCAAAAATTTATATTCATATTTCCCAGGTTGTAAATTTTCTACTATATAAGAAAACCGCCCATCCTCTTCTAAAGGGATATTATAATATTCCTCGCCAGAAGTAATGCTTGAAGAAAGGGGCTTTAAATGGAGCTTTAAAACATTAGTCCCTTTTGCAACCCCCTCAAATTTTATATTGTTCTTGTCGAGCGTATGAATAGACGTTACCTCGAATACATCTGGTATGTTTAAGTTTAGCTCCTGGGCTAATGTATTAGAAGAACCTTTTGGATATTGCCTTAATGCATTGAGGGTCATAGCTGCCATTACCCCTCTTTTTAGATTAGCAGTAGGTTCAACTGAAATTCCTTCCATCAACTTCAACTCTTTGGCTATTTCTGGAACTTGAGTATAGTCTTTTGCCTCATCTGCACGACGAAGTACCCTTAAAAGTAATGTTTGAAATTGCTGGACTTTTATCGGTTGATTAAATCCAAATTTATTCTCTCCAATTCCTATGATTAGGCCCTTGTCCACTGCCCATGAGATAAAGGGTTTATAATAAGAACTTTTAACATCGGAAAAAGTATTCTTTACTGGATATTTTTTTGCAATATCTTCTTCATTATATAATCTGCTTATGAGGACTACCATATCCTCTCTTTTAAGATTTTGATCTAGCATTAGATCGCCTGTTTCCGAACCTTTCAACACTCCTATGCTTTTCAATATTTGTCCTGCTTGATTATAAAAAACCTCTTCATCATTTGTACTGTATATGAAAGAAACATTTGAAAATATCATAATTAATGCTAGAACTAGTGAGTATATTCTCTTCATCATTAACTCTCCCTTCATAGTTATTCTACTATACATTATACACCATTTAGATGGCTATAAATATTACATTATAATTACAATAGATTGGTGTATAATAGAAAATAGATTAATCAAGTAATTGACAGATTAGGTATGATGGTATAAAATACTATAGTTATAAAATTTGGGGAGGTTTTTGAAATGCCTACTAAGTATATATTCATTACGGGAGGAGTAGTGTCTTCCTTAGGTAAAGGAATTACTGCTGCTAGTTTAGGGCAATTGTTAAAAAGTAGAGGTCTTAAAGTAACCATTCAAAAATTTGATCCTTATATTAATGTAGACCCAGGTGAAATGAGTCCTTATCAACATGGTGAGGTATTTGTAACTGATGATGGAGCAGAAACGGATTTGGATTTAGGCCACTATGAAAGGTTCATCGACATCAACCTGAATAAATATAGCAATGTAACTACAGGAAAGATCTATTGGGCTGTTTTAAATAAGGAGAGAAAGGGAGAATACGACGGAAAAACTGTACAGGTCATCCCCCATATTACCAACGAAATCAAGGATAGGATAAAAAGGGTTACTAGAGATAGGGAAGTAGATGTGGTAATAACTGAAATAGGAGGTACTGTAGGAGATATTGAGTCTTTACCATTTTTAGAAGCCATTAGGCAGATAAAATATGATGTAGGAAAGGATAATGTAATGTATATTCATGTAACCTTAGTTCCTTACCTTTCTTCAGCAGGGGAGTTAAAGACCAAACCAACCCAACATAGCGTTAAGGAATTAAGGAGTATAGGTATACAGCCAGATGTTTTGATTTGTAGAACGGAACAACCTTTATCCCAAGATTTAAAGAGAAAAATTGCCCTCTTCTGCGATTTAGACCCCTCAGAAGTTATTGAAAATTTAGATGCGGAAACCCTATACGAGATACCATTAATGTTAGAAAAACAAGGACTTTCTCAATTGGTAATTGACCATCTTAATTTAAAATGTGGTGAGTTGGATTTAACCGAGTGGAATGATATAGTGAATAGGATCAAATCCTTAAAGGAAAAAGTAACCATAGCTTTGGTTGGTAAATATGTGGAGCTGAAGGACGCATATTTATCGGTAGCAGAATCCTTAAAACATGCGGGCATATTTAATGATGTAGATGTAGACATTAAATGGATACAGGCAGAAGATGTAAATGATAGCAATGTAAGGGAACTACTTGAAGGTGTTCATGGTATAATAGTTCCTGGAGGATTTGGTGATAGGGGAATAGATGGAAAGATTTCTACTGTTAAATATGCTAGGGAGAATAATATACCCTTCTTTGGATTAAGTTTGGGAATGCAATTGGCAGTAATTGAATTTGCTAGGAATGTAATTGGACTTAAAGATGCCCATTCGACTGAAATAGATCCAAATACCCCTTATCCAGTTATAGACCTAATGCCTGAGCAAAAAGATATAGAACTTACTAATGGCAGCATGAGATTGGGGTTATACCCATGTAAACTAGTTGAAGGTTCAAAAGTTAAGGAAATCTATCAAGAGGAAATAATATATGAGAGACATAGGCATAAATATGAATTTAATAACCTTTTTAGAGACAGATTAGAAGAAAAAGGACTAATAATAAGTGGAATTTCACCTGATGGAAGATTGGTTGAAATAGTGGAGTTAAAGGACCATCCTTGGTTTGTAGGAGTACAATTCCATCCAGAGTTTAAATCTAGGCCCACTCGATCCCATCCTCTATTCAAAGATTTTATAAGAGCTGCTAAAGAAAAGAAAAATAAATAAAGGAGATTAACAAAGTTTGTAGAATATTATAACTGGATGGCATTTTATATTGACAAAGGGGGAGGTATTTTGACAAGTCAAAAGTACCGAAGAATAACCATTTTGTTTGTTGTAATATTATTCAGTTTAAGTGTTTTTTCAGCTTATGGAGCTAGCATGTTTACTGATATGGTTGAAACCCATTGGGCTTATGAATATGTGGAAAAGTTGGTTGATATAGGTCTCATGGATGGCTATGAAGATGCTACCTTTAGGCCTAATCAGATAGTTAATACTGCCGATGCGCTGGTATATATAACAAGACTTTTTAATTTTACTGAAGAAGAAATTGAAAAGAAGCGGAATGAATATGCTCACGTATTGAATAGATTTGATCTATCCGAGGAAAGGGAAAATGCAATAGCCATTGCTTTATCTGAAGATTTGATAACGGAAGCCTATGTTAATAATAATCTATTTAGTAAAGGAGAATTAAGGGAAGCTACAAAGGCTGAGATATCTAAATACTTTGCCATAGCATTGGGAATGGAGGAAAGGGAAGAGGGGGTATATGCACTTTTATACAATGATACAGACCTTATCCCGGAAAGGACTAGGCCCTATATCAAGTTCTTAATTGATAAGGGCATATTAGATGCTAAAGGGGATGAAACTGGTAATTTTAATCCCAATCAGCCTGTTACTAGAGCTGTATTAGCTAAAATGCTATATTTATCTTATACTCAATTACATGAGAATTCTATAACTCCCCCAAAGGCTAATGAAAAGGAACCTGAGAGGGTAAATGCAGGGGAAATTATAGATGATAAAAAAGGATTAACTGGAATTATTACTGGAAAGATTGACAAATTTCTTATTATAGACCATGGACATAGAGTGGATTCTTACCAATTAGCTAAGGATGCTAAAATAATCATAGGCGGTAACGAAAGAAGTATTTATGATATAGAAGAGGGAATGACCGTTAGGGTTACAGTAGACGAGGGAAATATTATAAAATCCTTAACTGTAGATAAGGATTTAGACATTTTCACTGGAACTATAAGTAAAATAAACTTTGGAAGTTTTACCTCTTCCATTTTTGTGACCTCTGCGGAAGGCGTTACTAAGGCTTTTAATATCCTAGACAACACCCATATAAGATTAAATGGGAGGACAGCTTATTTATTTAGCATTAAAGAAGGCGATTGGGTAAAAGTTGAAGTTTTTGATAACATAGCTCTAACCGTCATTGGTGAAAGCAGAGATGGGAAAGTAGAAGGTATAATCAAAGACATTAATCTTGATGAGAATATAATATCGGTGGAAAGAGAAGATGGATCTGTCCATGAGTATTTGGCAGGAAAAGGTCTAATTATTAACAGGAATTTTAATGGAGTTTCTTTAGAGGATTTGAGAAGGGGAGATAGGGTGGTATTATCCATAGCTAATGAAGAATTAGAATCCATAGAAGCTGAATCCGTTCCGGGAACAGACGAAGGGTATATTAAGGAAGTATTTATTTCTCGAACCCCTAAATTAACCATATTGAACCATAAGGAAGAGATTAAAGATTATCATGTTTCTTCTAAGGTCCTAATAAAAAAGGACGGGGAAATAAGAACAATATACGATTTGAGATTAGAGGACTACGTGAAATTGAATTTAGAAAGCGATGAGATAATGATCATTGAAGTAGAAAACAAAAAATAAGACGGAATTCCGTCTTATTTTTTGTTTTTTTATTCTGTTCTTATAGCTTCCAAGGCTGAGAGGTTCATAGCCCGTCTAGCGGGATAATAGCCGGATATCAAACCGATTAAAGTGGAGAAGCCTAAGGCAGCAAATATTAACCATATGGGTATGATGCTTATATTGGTTTCTTCCATTAGCCCTAGGAAATTGCTAAATTGCATACTAAATCTGTTGACTATAAAGGATAGTAGAAAGCTAAATATTATTCCCATAGCTCCTCCCAATAAGCCTATAATGGCAGACTCAAATAGGAATAGCTTTTTAATATCCTTTAAGGAAGCTCCTATTACCTTCATTATTCCAATCTCCTTAGTCCTTTCATAGATGGACATGACCATGGTGTTTGTAATTCCTATGGCTGCAACAAGTAAAGATACTGCTCCAATACCTCCTAGAACTGCCTGAATTATTCCAGTAATTTTATTTAGTTCTTCTAGCATATCATTTAAGCTGTAGGCCTCATAACCTTCATTTTTTATTTTTCCCTGTATTTCTTCAACATATTTTATATCATCAACTCTAATCATGATCCTTTCATATTCCTGTTTTGCTTTTTTACCTTGTTTAGCATTGTTTTCAACCTTTTCTTTTTCTTTAACTAGCTTTTTAACCGTTTCGATTGGGAGGTAAATCCCCCAATCCGTTTCAAAATTTCCTTCCTCTAAAACTCCAACTGCCTTTATGTTATACTCCTTATTCTTAGTACGGTTACTGTTTCCATCAGGGAATGAAATATAGCCAGAGTCCGTATCGAAAGTCAGTACCATCCTATCATTCATAAGATCAATCTCTGGTTGTTTATATCTTCCTCTACTCATAGCTTTTTCATCATAAAAATTATATTTCATTCCTCCACCAAATACCACATGAAGATTGTCTCCTGGCTGCAAAAGTCGACCTTCTGCAGTTTTAAAATCGAAATATGCCATAGCTTCTGGGTCTATACCCTTAATGGAGGTATAGGCAGTGTATTTGCCACATTTTAATGTTCCATAGGTTTCTATTATAGGAGTTACTGCAGTTACATGGGGTATATTTTTGAAATTGGCAATGGCCTTATCGTCTAACTTACCTTCTTTTTTGTTTCTGTTAGAATCTGTTCCTCTAAAGTCAAAAGAATCCCTTTTATAAACGTTTATGGTATTTAAACTACCCATCCTAGCCAATTGCCCCTTAAAGGCTTCTTGCATACCAAATCCCAAAGACAGCATTACTACTATGGAGCTGGTACCGATGATAACTCCTAATATGGTGAGGAAGGTTCTTAGTTTTCTTCTCCAAAGGTTTTTAATTCCCATTCGGATTAAGTCTAAACTACTCATCTAAAGCCATACCTTTCTCTTTCTTTTTTTTGTAGAATATGAATCCACCAATGCTGGCTGCAATCAATATTAAAGCTATCCATATTCCCTTAAATCCTTTTGATTCTTCTTCAGGGGCCATATCTTCTAGGGATTCATCCATAGGCATAGCCTCCATTACGTTTAATGTAAACTCTTCTCTAATTTCAACAACTTCCCCGGAGCTGTCCTCATAAGTAAATACTAAATATCCGGTTAGTTCGCCTGTTTCTTCTGGAATTATGGTGCCTTCAAAATAATCAGAAGTACCCATTTCAAAATTACCTATATAATATCTGCTATCTTCTGTTTGAAAATTTCCTTCCAATTTTACCATCATATTATATAGAGTAACTTTTCCAGTATTGTAAAATTCAACGGAAATAGGAATTGCCTCTCCCACAAAAGCTTCAGATGGCAGAGATATCTCTCCAATTTCCAACTTGGATTGTTGGACTACAGGTACTCCAATTAGTTCAGTAGCTGTATATTGAGTACCATCACTATCTTCATACTCAAAATTAGCAGTAACGGTATGGGTTTTAGCCTTGGCATCCGGTACTGTAAACATGGTAATAACTTTTTCTACTCGTCCCTTAGGAGGGATGCTATCTATATAAAAGGTATTGCTGCTGCCGACAGGTGTAAATACATTTCCTCCACTACTTTGGCTATTTGGGTCTGTTTTTTCTTCGGCTGTTAAGAATATCTTTATATTGCGTACAGCTTTTTGACTATTGGTGTTGAAAAAGGATAAACTCATGGTAAAATTTTCTCCAGCTCTTACAAGATTAGGTTCAAAGCTATATTTATCTATTATAAGTTTTGGTGTGGTCTTTATATCATCCCCAGGTTTTACTATGTAAACTCCAACGTACTGGGTTAAGGTGTGTTTTTCTTGTCCTTCTGTTAAATCATCTTCATATTCTACTGTAATATTGATTGGATAATTTCTTGTTTCCCCATCCTTAGTAGTTAAGAATATAAAGCTTAATCTTTCAGATTGATTAGGGGCTAGAGATTCGATTTTCTTAATGCTTACAGTTTTTGGAACGATAGCAGCTTGATCAGAACTTTCTACTGAAACTTTAATATTTTTTGCATCCATTTTACCCACATTTTTTAGAGTAAATCCTATATTAACATCTTTATTATGCCCGACTGCTCCATCAGGATATATGAGATTTTCTATGATCAAGTTAGAGCCCCTTCCCTTATTAGAAGCTACATTGACGAAAAACTTACTAGAATCTTCATAACTCTGTCCAGTACCATCTTTATAGTTTAGAACTAAATCTAATCCGTGACTACCTCCTGGCAATTTAATTGAAGGGATTATTTCAAATTCAACATAGGCTGTTTTTCCACCGGATATTCTATCTATATACCTGCTATTTAAACCAGAAGCTATGGTAAAAGTATCGTTTCCTATGCCGCCTAAGGATATTTTAATATCCCTTGCTTCTAATGTACCGTTATTAATTAATTGAAATCCTACTTTGGTAGGTTTATCAGCTTCGGATACCTCTGGTTTTATATCTATTTTGTTAATGGATATTAAAGGCTTTTTATTCTTATTTTCGACTTTAATATAAACGGTATCTGAGCCAGTATAGGACTTTCCATCAGAGTTATAAAATTGAAAGTTGATTTTAATTGGGTAGGTTTTACTTTCTGCATATTCATCTATGTCTACCCTGAATTGAATATCTTCAGTTTTTCCTCCCCTTAAATAGTATATATCCTCGTGCCCTGATCCTCTAAGAGCTATAGGGGAGCCTCCTTCTATTTCAGCAGTTACAGTTATATTTCGAGCCCAGCTATCACTGGAGTTTTTAATCGTTATTGGCACATATAGGGATTCACCAGCTTGGCCGCTTATGGTTTTAGAGCTTACAATAGTTATATTAGGATCTCCTTCTGTTTTTTTATCCTCTTCCTTAGAAGGACTTATATTGGTAATGCTTATATAATCGGAAATAGACCTTGTTTTTCCGTTGAGATCATAAGATATGGTTATAGGTATGGTAGTATTATCACCACCGTTGTAGTAGATTTTATCGAAGGTTACGGTGTATATACTTTTATCAGGAACAGCTTTTTTTCTGGACCCTGTTCCTACTGGAGAAAAGGAATCGGACTTTTCTAGCTGAACGTATA
This sequence comes from Tepidimicrobium xylanilyticum, assembly GCF_900106765.1. Taxonomy (NCBI): domain Bacteria; kingdom Bacillati; phylum Bacillota; class Tissierellia; order Tissierellales; family Tepidimicrobiaceae; genus Tepidimicrobium; species Tepidimicrobium xylanilyticum. Next base: position 323,435 of record NZ_FNNG01000001.1, on the reverse strand, counting down.
TAGGAATTTTTTCTGTTGTTTCTGGATAAACTTTTAAGGCGATTTTTAGCGTGAAAGTATTATTTGGACGAATTGTAGTTTCACCTGAGTCAACATCTGTTATTATTATACTTACATTACTGTCTTCTGGATTCTCTTCACTAGTAGTAATATCTTCTTCGTTGTTATCCTTGTTGTCATTGTTTCCATTGTTGTTGCCATTTTGATCATTAATATGAGTTTCAGTTGATATTTTGGTTGTTTGCTCCTTGCTTGAATTTCCTTCTGCTATTCCCCAAATAGGTGTTTGTATGAGCATCAATAAAATTAAAACTATACTAATTAATTTTCGCATTTGACTTGATCCCCCTTTAGTTGATTTTCAATTATTTTTTCAATTCTGCCATCCCTTAAATGGATTACTCGATGACCATATGGTGCAATTTCTACATCATGGGTAACTATTATTAAGGTTTGCTTATTTTCCTTTGCCATATTAGTCATTAAATCCATTACCTCTATGGTGGTTTTAGTATCTAAGTTGCCTGTAGGTTCATCGGCAAATACAATCTTAGGTTTTCCTACAAAGGCCCTAGCAATACTAACCCTTTGCTGTTGGCCTCCACTCATCTCTGACGGTTTGTGATTTAATCTATTACCTAATCCTACAGCCTCAAGCATATCCTTTGCCATCTTATCCCTAAGTTTTTTTGGAACTCCTCTGAAAGTAAGGCCTAGGCTTACATTTTCTAAAGCTGATAGAGTAGGAATTAAATTATAGGACTGGAATACGAAGCCAATATTTAATTGCCTAAACTTAGCTAATTCCTTCTCATTCATCTTTTCGATATGGTGCTTTCCTATTATTATCTCTCCTTTAGTAGGCTTTTCCAATCCTGCCATCATATTTAATAGGGTGCTTTTACCGGAGCCAGAAGTTCCCAATAAACATACAAACTCTTCCTTTTTTATTGTCAAATCTATACCCCTTAAAGCATAAATTTTTTCTTCACCCATTTTGTAGATTTTTATAAGGTTTTTTAGTACAATTAAATCCTCCAACTATTGATACACCCCCCTGAGCCAAGTTTAACAATATAATTCTACCATATATTTCTTTTATTAGGTAGTTACAATATAGTTAATTTTTAAATGGTTCTATGTAACTATAGTTATTTTTTGTAAATTGTAGAGATTAAGTATAAAATAAGGGGATAGCAGAACAAGTTATCAGAATATTAACAATCTATTGACAAATGAAAAAAATTGTGATATTACTATACAAACCCTTTTTATAAAGGATTATTAAATGGTGATAATGTTAACAAGTATTAGAAAGGAGGGAGAATATAACTATAGTAAGAGGCATAGGGGCAATAGTATGATGAGCATCAAATAATATGATTGTTAAAGGAGGGAAATTATGCAAGAACCTAAAGCTTCACACAGGGATCAATTTGTTTCAAAGATTGGCTTTATACTAGCTGCTACTGGATCTGCTGTAGGTTTGGGTAATATCTGGAGATTTCCATTTTTAGCAGGTAAAAATGGTGGAGGAGTCTTCGTGCTATTCTATTTAGTTTGTGTAGTAGTGTTAGGTTTTGGACTTATGCTTGCTGAGTTTATAATTGGTAGACATACTCAATTATCATCAGTAGACGCCTTCAAAGAATTGGATAAAAGATTTACCTTCGTTGGAGTAATGGGAGTACTAGCTGCTTTTATAATCATGGGATATTATCCTGTGGTAGGTGGATGGTCGGTAGCTTATGTGTTTAAAATAATATTAGGCGAGTTTTCCACCGATGCAGTAATAATGGGAGAGATATTCGATTCATTAACAAAGGGTGTTGGTTCTCCAATATTCTGGACTGCGGTTTATATGATTGTCAACATCGTGATTGTTGCAAAGGGAATAAGTACAGGTATTGAAAATGCTTCAAAAGTTATGTTGCCTATGCTTTTCGGACTATTAATTATACTGGTTATTCGTTCCTTAACATTACCTAATGCCATGGAAGGCTTAAAATATCTGTTTGTCCCTGATTTTTCTAAGATATCGGGAGAGGTAATGATGGCAGCATTAGGGCAAGCCTTTTTCTCCTTAAGCTTAGGTATGGGCTGTATGATTACGTACGCCAGCTATTTGGGTAAGAATGAAAATTTAGTTGAAAATGCAACTGTAGTGCCTATATTAGATACTTTGGTAGCATTATTAGCTGGAGTTGTTATAATCCCTGCTACCGTATCCTTCGGATTTGATTTAGGCTCAGGACCTGGGCTTGTGTTTGTAACCGTTCCTGCAATTTTTGCTACTATGGGGCCTGTAATTGGAAGGATATTTGGAATTATATTCTTTTCAATGGTTACACTGGCTGCTTTAACTTCTTCTATTTCTTTATTGGAAGTTGTGGTGTCTTATCTAATAGATAATAGGAACTGGGACAGGAAAAGAGCTGTTGTAATTACCAGCATAATATTGTTTGCAATTTGTATTGCATCTTCCCTATCCATGGGAATATGGTCAAAATATACCGTTAAAGGCATGAACATATTCAGTTTATTAGATTGGATTGCCAATAATGTATTGTTGCCGCTAGGTGGTATATTCATCACCTTATTTGTAGGTTGGTTCTGGGATAGGGATAAGGTGAAAACAGAGGTTACCAATAATGGTACAGTTAAATTTTCACTATTCAATGCGTGGATATTCTTGTGTAGATTTGTAATTCCTATAATCATAGCCTTAGTATTGCTTTCGGGAATTGGAATAATATAGGATATAGAGATGCTTTAAGATAAAAATTCTTGATAATAAACTACAAAAAAGTGCTTAGGATAAACTGTTTAATGGTAAATTCCTAGGCGCTTTTTGAATTACATATTACATTGAGTCATTAACAAGTACTATATTATATTTTATAATCATTCCTAACGACAGACTGGTCAGTCGAAAACATTCTTTAGAAAGAGGGGTTAATATACTGGCTAGGTTTAGAGTAAAAAGGCCATATACCATAAAGGACTAAAATAAAATTTATAGGGCTGCCTTCCCTAGTCAATAGGGAGGGCAGCATTTTTAACAAGAAGTTTAAATATTAAAATTTAATATGTTAAGACGAAAAGCCTTTTATGTTATAATTATAATTAGATAAAACTCAATAAGGAGAGATGACCTATGCACGATTTTGACCGAATAGTTGAGAGAAGAAATACCAATTCCGTTAAATGGGATGGTTTAGACCAGCTTTATGGAAGGGAAGATCTACTTCCACTTTGGGTGGCAGATATGGATTTTCCAGTAGCACCAGCTATTACAGAGGCTTTAAAAAAACGGTTAGAACATGGGGTTTATGGCTATAGCCTAATCTCTAACAGGTATTATGAAGCTGTAATTAAATGGATGGAAAAAAGACATAATTGGTCTATACAGAAGGAATGGATAGTCTTTACTCCAGGTGTGGTTCCTGCTTTGAGTTATGCGGTTAAGGCCTTTACAAAACCTGGAGATAAAGTAATATTACAAAGCCCTGTTTATCATCCCTTCTATAGCTCTATTACAGATAATGGACGTCATGTAGTTACCAATCCTTTAATCTATAGGGATGGAAAATACTATATGGATTATGAAGATTTGGAGAAGAAAATAGATTCTAAAACTAGACTATTATTCCTATGTAGCCCCCATAATCCAGTAGGTAGGGTTTGGAAAGAAGAAGAGCTGAGAAAGCTTGGGGAAATCTGTATAAAAAATGATATTATTGTAGTTTCCGATGAGATCCATTTTGACATAGTATTTAAAGGCCATAAGCATACGGTATTTGCCAATGTTTCCGAGGAAATAAAGGAGAACTCCATCATATGTACTGCTCCAAGCAAAACCTTTAATATAGCTGGTTTACAGGTATCGAATATAATTATTCCAAATAGAAGATTAAGGGAAAGATTTATAATTGAATTGGAAAAGGACCATATATTAAGTCCTAATATATTTGGGCAAGAAGCTTTAATTGCAGCTTATGAACAATCGGAAGATTGGTTGGAGCAATTGATCGACTACATAGAGGGAAACAAGGATTATTTTATGGATTTTGTAAAAGAGAACCTTCCCCAGTTAGATGTAATAGACTCAGAAGGCACATTTTTGCTTTGGGTTGACTGTTCACGCCTTAATATGGACTCTGAGGAATTAAAGGATTTCTTCATAAATAAATGCAGATTGGCTTTAAACCAAGGAGACATGTTTGGGGAAGAAGGCAAGCTATTTTATAGGTTTAATATAGGTTGTCCTAGAAAAATAATGGAAGAAGCTCTTATGAGAATAAAAGAGGGTGTTGAGTCCTTATAGAAATATCATAAAATTATTAAATAGGTCCTCATCTGAATATTTTATATCAGGTTGTGGACTTATTTTACGATATGGTATATATGGTATATGATAGAGTCTTATGTTATAATGGATTTGATTACATAAAAATGGAGGGTGGAATATGGAGAAGGCTATGATTAGGGTTAGAATGAGTGCAGGGGATGCCCATTATGGAGGAAATTTAGTAGATGGAGCTAAAATGCTCCAATTATTTGGCGATGTAGCTACAGAATTGCTTATCAGGCATGACGGAGATGAAGGCTTATTCGTAGCCTATGAGAGTGTGGAATTCTTAGCTCCCGTTTATGCTGGAGATTTCATAGAAGCTGAAGGGGAGATTATAAAAGTAGGCAATACTTCAAGGAAGATGAAATTTGAAGCAAGAAAGGTAATAATCCCAAGACCAGATATAAATGAATCTGCTTGTGATGTTTTAGATGAGCCTATAGTCGTATGTAGAGCAGTGGGAACTTGTGTAGTTCCAAAGGAAAAGATGAGGAAATAACTCACCAATGGATAATTTTGGCAGTACACAATTTTGGGGATATGGGGTCACGAGTCTTATCTTTATAAATATGCTTTTTAGCAATTTAAATATGGGACACTGAACCAGATTCTCTGTTCCAACTATGTGATAGGCAAAGAAATTTACAATTTACAATTTCTTATAAGGGGGTAATTGAATGGAAAAATTGATTATTACTGCTGCTATCTGTGGAGCGGAAGTTACAAAGAAGCATAATCCAAATGTACCTTATACAGTAGAAGAAATAGGAAGAGAGGCAGAAGCAGCTTATAACGCTGGAGCTAGTATTATTCATCTGCATGTAAGGTATGATGATGGTACTCCTACTCAAGACAAGGAAAGATTTAGGGTGTGCATAGAAGAAATAAAGAGAAGATGTCCCGATGTTATTATCCAGCCTTCAACAGGGGGAGCAGTAGGTATGTCCAATGATGAGAGGCTACAACCAATAGAACTCCTCCCAGAGATGGCTACTTTAGATTGTGGAACTCTAAACTTTGGAGGCGATGAAATATTTGTTAATACGGAAAATACTATAAAGTACTTCGGTGAAAAAATGATAGAAAAAGGGATTAAACCTGAGATAGAGGTATTCGATAAAGGAATGGTAGATTATGCAATTAGATTTGCTAGAGAAGGGTACATTTTAGAGCCCATGCATTTTGATTTTGTACTAGGAGTACAGATGGCTGCAACAGCTAGGGATTTAGCTTTTTTAGTGGATAGCATACCACCAGGATCGACTTGGACTGTAGCTGGAATAGGAAGATATGAAATGCCAATGGCTGCAATGGGTATTGCAATGGGAGGACATGTTAGAGTGGGCTTTGAAGATAATGTTTATCTGGAAAAGGGAGTTTTGGCTAAATCTAATGGTGAATTGGTAGAAAAGGTTGTAAGAATTGCTAGGGAGTTGGGAAGGGAGATAGCCACTCCTGATGAAGCTAGAAGAATATTAGGGATAAAGAAGAGATAATTTTGTTATAGTTCCTTTTGCATATTTTTGCAAAAGGAACTTTTTTATTTTCGACAATTAGGAGGATTTTATCGATTTATATAGAATTAGTAGTTAGGAGGTGAGTCCTATGGTAATAAATGGATGCAAGAGCCTAATTATTAGATGCCATTTCTGTACTAGATTGAAGGAATATAGTTTTAATTTATTCAATATGAAGACAGGAGAAAAGATTAAATATAGATGCGACTGCGGTGAGGAAAATATTATTATTTCGAGGGATAACAAGAGGCTAAAAATTTATATTAATTGTTTTATTTGTGGAAGTAAGCACTATTATAATCTACATATACATAATATTTTATTAAATGATAATTTAATAAATTGCGCTTATGGGCATGAGGTCCTGTTTTTAGGTGATAAACAAAGGGCTAATAATATGTTGTTGGAAAGGTCTTTGAATGTAGGTTCTAGCATTGGAGAAAACATTTCAAAAGAATGTTTTAGCAATTTTGAGATATTGGCTAAGGTGCTCACCATCATATATGATTTGAAGAGGAGGAGCAAAATAAAATGTAGTTGCGGTTTTTCTCAAATAAATATAGAATTGTTTTCAGATAGGGTAGAATTAAAATGTTTAAATTGCCATAGCGTGAAACTTATTTTTGCTGAAACGGAAGAGGACTTGAGTGTTTTAGAAAAAAAGGATAATATATTACTTGAAGAAAAAAATATATCATGTATCGATTCCATGAAGGAAAATGATAATGCAAAGAATAAGAGGAGGATTTAATATGTTAGTAACAGGTATAGAAATTCTACGACATGCACATGAAAACAACTATGCAGTAGGGGCTTTTAATGTAAACAATATGGAAATTGTTCAAGCCATAATCGAGGCAGCTGAAGAAACTAACTCTCCTGTAATCCTTCAAGCAAGTCAAGGAGGATTAAAATATGCAGGAGTTGAGTATATTGCTGCTTTAGGTAAATTGGCAGCCCATAAAGCTAAGGTTCCTGTAGCATTGCATTTAGACCATGGTACAAATTTTCAACAAATTATGTTATGTATAAGACATGGCTTTTCTTCTGTTATGATAGATGGTTCTAAGTATGGATTGGAAGAGAATATAGCCATTACTAAAAAGGTAATTGAGGTTGCTCATGCAGTAGGAGTTTCTGTGGAAGCAGAATTGGGTAAAATTGGTGGAACAGAAGACGATATAGTGGTAGACGAAAGGGAAGCAACTTTCACAGATCCAAAGGAAGCAAAAATATTTGTAGATGAAACAAATGTGGATTATTTAGCCGTAGCTGTTGGAACTGCTCATGGAGTATATAAAGGTGAACCAGAATTGGATTTTGATAGGATTAAGACTATAAAGGAAATGGTAAATATTCCTCTAGTATTGCATGGTTCTAGTGGCGTACCTGATGAATCAATAAAAAGAGCTGTATCTCTTGGAATAAATAAGATAAATATTGATACGGATTTAAGAATAGCCTTTGCAACAGCTATTAAGGATTTCTTAGCAGATAATCCTGATAACATCGACCCAAGGAAGATATTGGGACCAGCTAAAAAGGCTATGAAAGAAGTTATAAAGAAGAAGATGGAGCTATTCGGATCTGTTGGAAGGGCTTAAACTAATAGACTGGTAGCCTTTAGTATGAAGGGGGGATTACTTTGAAATTATTTATTGACACTGCTAATATAGATGAAATTAAAGAAGTCAATGAGTGGGGAGTTATATCAGGAGTTACTACTAACCCATCTCTAATTGCAAAAGAAGGTAGGGATTTTAAACAGGTTATAGAGGAAATTGCTAATATATTAGATGGTCCTATTAGCGCAGAAGTCATTTCCTTGGAAAAGGAAGGGATGTTAGAAGAAGCAAGGGAACTGGCAAAAATTCATCCGAATATCGTTATTAAAATCCCTATGACTAAAGAAGGACTAAAGGCAGTAAAGATTTTAACACAAGAAGGTATAAAGACCAATGTAACCTTGGTGTTTTCTGCTAATCAAGCTTTGTTAGCTGCAAAAGCAGGAGCTACTTTTGTAAGTCCTTTTTTGGGCAGATTAGACGATATAGGCAATAATGGGATGAATATAATAGAAGATATAGTTCAAATATTCGATATCCATGGCATAGATACTGAGGTTATTGCGGCCAGCATTAGAAATCCTATACATGTAATAGAAGCAGCAAAAGCTGGTGCCCATATAGCAACCATACCCTATAAGGTATTTATGCAGATGGTAAGTCATCCATTAACGGATATTGGAATTGAAAAGTTTTTAAAGGACTGGGAGCAGGTAAGCAATTGACAATTTTAGATAATGTGCAAAGGTAAAATTACAATTTTTGAGGCGGTTTTGACCGCCTTTTTTGTTTATAGTAAATTTTATTTTTATTATTTAATACCTTGGTTTATAATAAATATGATGCATATAGATTAAAGGAGTGATTGAGATGGACAGGGATTTGGCTTTATCTTTAGTGAGAGTAACTGAAATTGCAGCATTAGTTTCTGCTAGGTACATGGGTAGGGGCGATAAAACAAGTGCTGATCAGGCCGCAGTGGATGGTATGAGAGCTGCCTTCAATCTTGTAAATACAAAGGGGCAGGTAGTAATAGGTGAAGGTGAATTAGACGAGGCGCCTATGCTATATATTGGTGAAATAATAGGTAAGGGTATGGATGTAGAAGCGGATATTGCAGTAGACCCATTAGATGGTACTAGTCTTGTGGCAAAGGGTTTACCCAATGCTATTTCAGTAATAGCCATGGCTCCAAAAGGTTGCTTACTTAATGCACCAGATACATATATGAAAAAGATAGCGGTGGGACCGAAGGCTCGAGGGAAAATAAACATCGATGCGACCATTGAAGAGAACTTAAGCAATGTGGCTAAGGCTTTAAATAAGGATATTTCAGATTTAACCGTAATTATTCAGGATAGGGAAAGGCATAATGGGATTATAGAAGAAGTGAGAAGAGTGGGAGCTAGAATAAAGCTATTTGGAGAAGGGGATGTGGCCGCAGCAATTGCTACAGCTTTTGAAGATACTGGGGTAGATATAATGATTAGCATCGGTGGAGCACCAGAGGGAGTAATTACTGCTTGTGCATTGAAATGCATGGGAGGAGATTTTCAAGGGAAACTATATCCCATGAGCCAAGCTGAAAGGGATAGGTGTGAAGAATTTGGCTGGACAGAGGATAAGTTGGAGCAGGTTCTAACAATAGACGACTTAGCTAAAGGAGAAGATATATTTTTTGCAGCTACAGGCATTACCGATGGAGACCTTTTAAAAGGTGTAGTATACTATGGAGATAAATTAGCTAAAACCCATTCTATAGTCATGAGGTCTAGAAGTGGGACTATAAGGTTTATAGAAGCTCGCCATAGACTGGATAAGAACGAGATATTGAAAAATCTATTAAAAAAGCATCATTAAAAAATATATATATGGCATACTAATTGACATAAAAAGCCTAAATAAAATATACTATATAGTAAATAACAATTAATGGAGGCTTTTTTATGGATAGAAATTTAACCTTAAATTTAGTTAGGGTAACGGAAGCTGCAGCCCTACAATCCGCTCGTTATCTGGGAAGAGGGGATAAGATAAAGGCTGATGAAGCAGCGGTACGGGGCATGAGGAGAATGTTTGATACATTGACCATCGATGGAGTAGTAGTTATTGGTGAGGGAGAAATGGATGAAGCTCCTATGCTATATATAGGGGAGCAGATTGGAAAGGCAACGAAAGACTCAATAAAAGTCGATATAGCTGTAGATCCCTTAGATGGAACTACTGCTGTTGCAAAGGGATTATCCAATGCCATATCCGCAGTAGCAATTGCACCAAGAGGTTGTTTATTACATGCCCCCGATATGTATATGGAAAAAATAGCTGTAGGTCCAAAAGCGGCAGGAAAGGTAAGTTTAGATGAACCTGTGGAAACCAATTTAAAGAATCTTTCCAAAGCTTTAAATAAGGACATTTCCGATATAACTGTTACCATACTTGATAGACCTAGACATAAGGAGCTAATTGAAAGGGTTAGAAAGACAGGAGCAAGAATTAAACTATTCCAAGATGGAGATGTGGCTGCAGCAATTGCTACCTGCTTTGAGGATTTAGGAGTAGATATATTAATGGGAATTGGAGGAGCTCCAGAAGGGGTGCTTGCAGCCTGTGCTCTAAAATGTTTAGGAGGAGAGATTCAAGGCAGGCTTTATCCTATAAAGGATGAAGAAAAAGAAAGATGCAAAAAAATGGGATTAGGTAATGTAGACACCCTGTTAACTATGGACCATTTGGTAAGGGGAAATGAAATCATTTTTGCAGCTACAGGCGTGTCCAATGGAAAATTGTTAAAAGGGGTTGTTTATTACGAGCACAATAGGGCTAAAACCTATTCTGTAGTTATGAGAGGGGAAACAGGTACTATAAGATTCATCGAAGCTATACATAGGTTGGATAAAAAACCTGAATATGCAAAATAATTTAAATTGACTTATAAAAATTATAATGATATTATTATGCTAGAAATACTCATCTTATAGTCATTTCTTAAAGCATTCCATATTCAATTGATAACAAATTATAAGAATATAAAAAGCCGTCTAGGAATCTTGATTTTGGATTCCTAGCGGTAGTTTTTTTAATACTTTGGAGGTGTAGTGTTGGATTCTAGTATATTGCAGGAAAAAAGATTAGAGGATCTCCGGGTTATTGCAAAAACCCTAGGGATTAAAAGCGTTACTAAATACAGAAAAAATGAGCTAATAGACCTAATTTTAGAAAACACAGCTAATGCAAATCAGGATGAAATGGAAAAAGAGGAAAAAGAAAAAGAAGAAAAGGAAGAAATTCCTCAGGAAAAGACCTTTGAGGAAATAGATATTAATGACATCGACATGGAAGAGTTGCCTGAAAAGGTAACGGAAGAACTCGAACATATGGATATTATTGATGGAGCTGAAGGCATATTAGAAATCCATCAAGATGGATATGGATTCTTAAGATCTGATAACTATTTATCGGGAGATAATGATATATATGTATCTCCTTCCCAAATCAGGAGATTCAAACTTAAAACGGGAGATAAGGTTTTTGGTATAACTAGACCTGCAAAATCAGGAGAAAAGTATAAAGCTCTCCTATACGTAAAGAGTGTAAACGGTATGGAACCGGAAACTTGTCTTACTAGACCAGAATTTGATAGTTTAACTCCGATTTATCCAAGGGAAAGGATTACTCTGGAAACAAGTCCAACTAATCTTTCAACAAGAATTATCGATCTAATTGCCCCCATTGGAAAAGGGCAAAGAGGGATGATAGTTTCTCCACCAAAAGCCGGTAAAACCACCCTTTTAAAGGCTATAGCCAATGCTATTTCTCAAAATCACCCAGAAATTGAAATTATCGTTCTTTTAATAGATGAAAGACCTGAAGAGGTCACTGATATGAAAAGATCTGTGAAAGGTGATGTAGTATATTTTACTTTTGACGAACTTCCCAGCCATCATACTAAGGTGGCAGAAATAGTCCTTGAAAGGGCTAAGAGGTTAGTTGAGCATGGGAAGGATGTAGTGATTTTATTGGATAGTATAACTAGGTTAGCAAGAGCCTATAATCTTACTATACCGCCTACTGGTAGGACTTTGTCTGGTGGACTAGACCCTGGAGCTTTACATAAACCTAAAAGATTTTTTGGTGCTGCAAGAAATTTAGAAGAGGGTGGTAGTTTAACTATTTTAGCAACTGCTTTGGTGGAAACGGGAAGCAGAATGGATGATGTCATATTTGAGGAGTTTAAAGGTACAGGTAATATGGAGATTCATCTAGATAGGAAACTTTCTGAAAAGAGGATATTCCCTGCTTTGGATATTAATAAATCTGGAACTAGAAGGGAAGATTTGCTGTTAACCCAAAAGGAATTGGAAACTATTTGGACTATTAGGAAAGCTTTAGGAAATGCACCTACGCAAGAGATAACGGAAACACTGATAGATAACTTGATAAATACCAAAACTAATGAAGAGTTTATAGAAGAGATGAGAAATAAAATCTGGTTTTAGTTGAAATATTCTTAGGATTATGCTATAATTAACAGGTCAAATTATGAGAAAATGTATTTTATATACTGGCAATAAAGAGAGGTGAAAGCAATGAAAAAGGGAATACACCCAGAATATTATGAAGCTACAGTAAGATGTGCATGTGGAAATACATTTAAAACTGGATCAACAAAAGAGGAACTAAGAGTAGAAATCTGTTCAGAATGTCATCCATTCTTTACAGGACGTCAAAAATTCACAGAACGTGGTGGTCGTGTAGAAAAATTCAAGAAAAAATATGGTATTGATTAATTATTAAATTAAAACCAAATAGGTTAGTTGCCTAGCATCTAACCTTTATTTTTATTTAGATTAAAATTTAAAATATTGTTAATTTGGTATTAGCACTTTTTTACGTTGACATATTTGGGAAGATAAGCCTTGACTTATGAGAAAATTTACTATTTCACGAATCTTGAATGAGAGGGGTGTTCTTCCCAAGTATGTGAAACTATTAACTGTTAATTGTTAATTGAAAAAAGGGTGTTTTTATTATGAAAATAAAAGATATAAATAGATCCCCTAAGCACATAACCACCATTGGTGGGCAGGCTCTTATTGAGGGCATACTAATGCGAGGGCCAAAGGAACTGGCTATTGCTATAAGAAAGCCAGATGGAGAAATAATATTAAAGGAAGAAAAATTAAATACCTTGGGAATGCGATATAAATTTTTTAGACTCCCCATCATCAGAGGTGTAGTGGGATTAGTTGAATCGATGACCTTTGGTATAAGGGCTTTGATGTATTCTGCTGAATTTTTTGAAGAGGATGTAGATGAGGAAAAGAATAAGGAAAGCTTTTTCGATAGAATATTTAAGGACAAGAAAGAGGATGTTGAAATAGCTTTTACTATGTTGATTTCCTTTGCTTTTGCCATTTTACTTTTCCTACTGATTCCAAGCCTTATTACTAATTCTTTTAATAGGATGATAACTAAACCCTTTATATTAAACTTAATTGAGGGATTTATCCGCATTATAGCCTTTCTCACTTATGTAGTATTGGTATCCAAGATGGAAGATGTAGGGAGAGTGTTTGAGTACCACGGTGCAGAACATAAGGCTATCCATTGTTATGAAAATGGCGAGGAATTAAATGTGGAAAATATAAAAAAATATCCAATACTGCACTCAAGGTGCGGAACCAGCTTTCTCTTCATGGTAATGATCGTGAGTATTTTGGTATTATCAGCCTTTGGATGGCCTAATCCCTTACAGAGGCTTTTAATTAGAATAATTATGCTACCTATAATAGCTGGCATATCCTATGAGATCAATAGGATTATTGGCAAGAGTAATTCGAGATTAGCTTATATTATATCCTATCCTGGCCTATTTATTCAGAAGATAGCAACGGTTAAAGAGCCAGATGAAGGGCAAATAGAGGTTGCCATAGAAGCCTTAAAAGCGGTTCTAACAGATAAAAAGGAAGAGGATTTATGGAGATAAATCGATTGCTGCAAAAAGGAATAGATCTTATAAAGGATAGACCTTACACAAATCCCTCCCTAGAGGCAACATTACTCTTAAGCAGATTATTAAAAGTGGATAAAATCTATATATACACCCATGGTAAGGAAAAGGTATCGGAGCCAGTTGTAGAGAAATTCTTAGAGCTAATAGAGAAGAGAGCAAAAGGCTATCCAATCCAATATATTATAAATGAAAAAGAATTTATGGGGCTAGACTTCTATGTAGAAGAAGGAGTCTTAATCCCTAGATCTGATACGGAAATACTTGTGGACTATGTATTAGGCTATATTGATAATAAGTATAAGAATAAGTCTATAAACCTCTTAGACTTAGGTTTTGGAAGCGGAGCTATAGCTTTAAGCGTGGCTTATTATAGAAGTAGTGTTACCGTCTATGGGGTCGATATGTATGATGCTCCCATAAGGGTGGCAGAAATTAATAAGGAAAGGTTTAAGCTAACTAATGTCCATCTTTTTAAAGGGGATTTATTCCAAGGGATAAAGGATGTAAAGGAAAAATTCCATATAATAGCATCCAATCCTCCTTATATTCCCAGTGATGATATAGATAAACTTCAAGATGAGATAAAATATTATGAACCTAGGGAAGCTTTAGATGGAGGGTCGGATGGACTAAATTTTTATAGAAGGATAATCCCAGAAAGCAAGAAGTATTTAACTGATGAAGGCTTGTTAATATTTGAAATAGGGTATGATCAAGGCCAGTCAGTAAAAAATATGTTATTAGTTGAGGGCTTTGTTAATGTCAATATATTAAAGGATCTGCAGGGACTAGATAGGGTAGTTTTGGGAGTATTTAAGAAGGAGCTGAACATATGAACCTTTTAATTAAATTATTCATTTCTTTTTTTAAGATAGGATTGTTTAGCTTTGGTGGAGGCTATGCCATGTTACCCCTGATAAAGGAAGAGGTCATTGAAACTCGTGGTTGGCTGACTAATGCAGAATTTATTGATATAGTTGCTATATCTGAGATGACTCCTGGTCCTATTGCCATAAATTCAGCCACCTTTTTAGGTTATAGGGTATCTGGTTTCTTAGGTTCTGTTGTAGCTACTTTGGCAGTAGTTTTGCCTTCATTTATAATAATGAGCCTTATATTCCATTTTGTAAGCAGATTTAAGGACTCTCCCTATTCCGACTGGTTTTTTACAGGAATTAGGCCAATAGTGTTAGGGCTTATTGCTTCTGCAGCCGTTTCAGTAGCATTGGATGCTTTCATAGATATAAAATCCATATTCATAGCCTTGGGAATTTTTTATCTGGTAGCCTTTAAAAAGCTCAATCCAATAATTACCATTGTATTGGCAGGTATTGCTGGAGCAATTTTCTATTAAGGCAGGTGGAATAAATGCTTTTTAATATGTTTAGTACCTTTTTTAAGGTTGGAGCCTTTACCATTGGGGGAGGCTATGCAATGATTCCCATAATTCAAAGGGAAATAGTTGATAAGAAAAAATGGATAGAAGAGGAAGAATTTTTGGATGCCATTGCTATATCCCAAGGTTCTCCTGGACCCGTTGCTGTTAATTTAAGTATATTAGTTGGGTATAAGCTTAAAGGGTTAAAGGGGGCTTTAACCTGCTGCTTAGGAACTATTTTGCCATCATTTTTAATAATTCTTCTAATTGCAACGGTTTTTTCTCAGTTCAGGAATAATCCTATTATAGAAAAGGTATTTTTAGGTATAAGGCCAGCAGTAGTAGCTTTAATAGCATCTGCTGTATATCAGTTGACCAAAAGATCAAAACTTGGCTATAATAAATTACTCATATCCCTAGTTTCGATGGCAGCTATAGTTTTTTTTGGCATCAGTCCTATCTATTTAATATTGATAGGGGGCATTGGTTCCATATTATACTTTAAAGGAAAAAGGGATAGGGAAGTATAAAAATTGCAAAACGACTATATTAGATTATCAATAGATTGGATTTTTTAATATAGGTCATGGTATAATATATATGATTATAACTAGATTGGAATTCATTCAAATAATAGATTATTTAACAGCATTGAGAAAACTTATTCATGACTTATATGACAGGATATTTGGAAGGGAGGTATAATATGTTAGAGAAATTATCCTTTTTAGAGAATAAATACGAAGAGTTGAGCAAGAAGATAATAGATCCTGAGGTTATGAGCAATATTGAAGAATGGCAGAAGTTAGTGAAGGAACATGCTGAAATAGAGCCTATTGTAAATAAATATAGGGAATATAATAAGGTCAAAAGGACTTTGGAAGAAGATAAGGAGATGCTTAAAGAAAAAATAGATGATGAGATGAAGGAATTCTTGAAAGATGAAATATCTGAATATGAAGAAAAGATTGAGCAATTAGAAGAAGAATTAAAGATTCTCCTACTACCAAAGGATCCTAATGACCATAAGAATGTAATTGTTGAAATAAGAGCTGGCGCTGGTGGAGATGAAGCTGGATTATTTGCTGGAGACTTGTTTAGAATGTATAGCATGTATGCAGAAAGAAAAGGATGGAAGACTGAACTTATGAGTACCAATGAACAAGGAGTTGGAGGATTTAAGGAAGTAATATTCATGATTAAGGGTCAAGGAGCTTATAGCAGGTTAAAATATGAATCGGGAGTTCATAGGGTTCAAAGGGTGCCTACCACTGAATCTAGTGGCAGAATTCATACATCTACAGCTACCGTTGCCGTATTGCCAGAAGCGGAGGATATTGATATAGAAATCAATCCTAATGATATTAGAATAGACGTATTCCGTTCCTCTGGAAATGGTGGTCAAAGTGTTAATACTACCGATTCAGCTGTCAGAATTACCCATATTCCAACGGGCATGGTAGTATCCTGTCAGGATGAAAAGTCCCAGCATAAAAACAGAGAAAAAGCTATGAAAATTTTGAAATCCAGATTATACGATAAAATGATGAGGGAGCAGCATGCTGAAATAGCCGAGGAAAGGCGTTCCCAGGTAGGTACTGGAGATAGGTCAGAAAGAATTAGGACCTATAACTTTCCTCAAGGAAGGATTACGGACCACAGAATCAATATGACTATCTATAAGTTACAAGACTTCTTAGATGGAGATATTGATGAAATGATAGATAGCTTAATAACATCAGACCAAGCAGAAAAGTTAAAACAAGTCGGTTAATAAACTCGGATAGAATCTTCTATCCGAGTTTTCTATGTTATAATATATTAGAAGGAAATAGGACTAAAGGAGGAAGCAATATATGAAATTTGAATTTGACCCGCTAATCTACCACTATCCTTCTAGACGAAATGTAATATATGGTAAAAAGGGTATGGTGGTCACAGGAAATCCATTGGCAGCCAATGCTGGATTGGAGATTTTAAAAAAGGGTGGTAATGCCATTGATGCGGCCATAGCAACAGCAGCAGCCTTAACGGTAGTAGAGCCAACTGCCAATGGGATTGGTGGAGATGCTTTTGCAATAGTTTGGGCTAATGGGAAACTACATGGACTAAATGCCAGTGGACCTTCCCCTAAGAAGATAAGTATTAATGTTTTAAAGGAAAGAGGATTAAATGAAGTACCAACAACGGGAGTAGTACCAGTAAATGTTCCAGGAGCTCCTGCTGCTTGGGCTGAATTGTGGAAGAAATTCGGTTCTTCTTTGAAATTTAAGGAATTATTAGAGCCAGCCATCTCCTATGCAAAAGAAGGCTTTATAATCCAACCCGGTGTAGGCAGCGTTTGGGGAAGTGCTTACCGCAAATATTCTGAAGCTTTAAAGAAGGATAAGTCCATCCAAGGCTGGTTTGACACCTTTGCACCAGAGGGAAGATGTTTAAAAGCAGGCGATTTACTTCGTTTAGAGGATCATGGGAATACATTGGAAGAAATAGGGGATACTCTATCAGAAAGTTTTTATAGAGGAGATTTAGCAGAAAAGATTGCTAACTTCTTTAAGGTTCACGATGGGTTTTTAGAGTTATCAGATTTAGAGGAATACCATCCAGAATGGGTAGAGCCAATATCCACCAGCTATAAAGGTTATGATATCTATGAAATACCTCCAAACGGTCATGGAATTACTGTACTTATGGCATTAAATATTTTGAAAGAATTAGAATTAGGAGATATGAACTCTTTCCATAGCACCCACTATCAGATAGAAGCACTTAAATTGGCCTTTACAGATGTGAAAAAATATGTAGCTGACCCTAGAACAATGGAGATTACTATAGAAGAACTTTTATCTATGGATTATGCTAAGAACAGGGCTAAACTGATTAAGGATATGGCCATAGTGCCTGAAGCAGGAAAACCATCCCAAAGTGGTACAGTTTATTTAGCTACAGCTGACCAATATGGCAATATGGTTTCATATATACAGAGCAATTATATGGGGTTTGGCTCAGGAATAGTCATCCCGGGAACAGGTATTGCAATGCATAATAGGGGATGTAATTTTAGTTTAGACCCAGAATCAGCCAATTGCTTAGAAGGAGGCAAAAAATCCTACCACACTATAATTCCAGGATTTTTAATGAAGGATGGTAAGCCTGTAGGCCCCTTTGGAGTAATGGGAGGATTCATGCAGCCACAAGGGCACTTACAGGTCTTGATAAATACCATAGAGTATAGACTGAACCCACAAGATGCCTTAGACAGACCTAGATGGCAGTGGATTGGAGATAAGACCATAGAAATAGAGCAGTCCTTTGACAACAATCTGGCATTACAACTGAAAAGGGCTGGACATGATATTGTGGTTAAAGCAGATAGCACCGATTTTGGTAGAGGAGAGATCATCTGGAGAGATGATAATGGGATTCTATGTGGTGCCTGTGAGCCTCGGACTGATGGATATGTGGCAGTCTGGTAAACTAATAGTATAACAGTATCCCAATTATAAATCCTAGTACCATACCGATTGATGAAGCCCTCCCTGTGTGGAGGGTTTTAGCATTGGGGATTATTTCATCGGTGATTATATATAACATGGTTCCTCCTGCAAAAGCTAAACATAAGGAGATAAACATATTCGAAATCATGCCTATATAAGCTCCTAAAAAGGCTCCAATACCTGTAGGAATTCCTATTAAGAGGGTGTAGAGTACTATCCTTAATGGAGATTTTTTACCAACTTTTAGGGGTAATGCCATAGCCAAACCTTCTGGGATATTATGTAGTAACATGGCTAAGGAAAGAAGAGGTCCCAAATCTGATTGGACTAAAAAGCTTGAGCCTAAGGCTAAACCTTCTGGAAAATTATGTACCGCTATGCTAATTCCTAGTAATAAGCTACTTTTAAAAAAGGGGTTATCTGATTTAAGACTAATATTGCTTTCTACATATATGACTAGCAGTATTCCACATACAATGCCTATAATGGAAGGATAATAACCTCCAAGAATAAAGGATTCAGGTAGTAGATGGAAAGTAACTATAAAAAGCATAAATCCGCCAGTTAGGCCTAAAAGGAAAGATAATACCCTATCAGTATTCCAAATAAACAAGGAAGCTAAGCCACCAAGTCCAGTTCCAATTACTCCAACAAAAAAACCATATGCGGTTATGATCCATAAATCCAACATATTCTCACCCTTTCTATATATCATATTCAAAGGGTGAGATAATAGAACAGGATTTTGTATAAGAACAGATGTATTGATTATTTTCATGAAATATGTTAAGCTGTATTGTGATAATTACATATTCAAGTACAAGGGAGGATATGTTAATGAGTGTTAGTCAAGATGAATTGATGACAATACAAGAAGCTAGCCAATGGGCCAGCTCTTATTTAAATAGGGAAGTTACAGCCTCCAATATATCCTATTTGATACAATATGGAAGGATAAGAAAGATAGATGATAATGGCAATACTCGCGTTTTAAAGGGCGATTTAATTAAATACTATGATTCCTACTTAGGAAAAAGGGAAATAAACTGGAAAAAACAATTGGGATATGACTTGAATTGGGAGCTATCCTTTGATAATTTGAAGGAATCAGATACAACCAAACATGTCCACAGATTACATCCCTATAAGGGGAAATTTATACCCCAATTAGTGGAGTATTTCTTAGATGACCATATAGATGATTATAAGAAGGAGGTTTACTTTAGAAAAGGGGATATTGTACTTGACCCGTTTTGCGGCAGTGGAACTACATTAGTTCAGGCCAATGAGTTGGGGATTCATGCCATAGGAGTAGATGTATCAGAATTTAATGCCTTTATAAGCAATGCTAAAATAGGAAAGTATGATTTGCAAAGGATAAAAAGAGAGTCAGACAGGATATTAAAAATGTTGTCTCAAAGGGCTACTGCGTTAAAAATACTGGAGTTCGAAGAAGAACTATCCACAAGGTTATCGGAGTTTAATAGTGAATATTTCCCATCTCCTGAATTCAAGCGTAAAGTCAGAAATAAGGAAATAGATGCAAAAAAATATGGAAGGGAAAAAGAAGAAGTGTTTTTATCTGTTTATGAGGATTTAATTCATAAATATGATATTGAACTAAAACAGGACAAAGCTCAAACTTTTTTGGATAAATGGTATATCAAAAATATAAGGGAAGAAATAGATTTAGCCTTTAGTTTGATTAATGAAATTGAAGATTTAGGAACTAGAAGGATATTAGGGCTTATTCTTAGTAGGACTATGCGCTCCTGTAGAGCAACTACTCATTCTGATTTGGCAACATTGAAGGAACCCGTATTAACCCCCTACTATTGCCACAAGCACGGGAAAATCTGTAAACCCTTATTTACTCTAACTAACTGGTTTTGTAGGTATAGTGAGGATGCAGTTAACAGATTAGAGGAATTCCACAACATAAGAACCAATTCCTATCAAATATGTTTAACTGGTGATTCTAGGAGTATAGATATTTTTGCTGAAATAGAGAAAGAGAATAAAGAGTTTTATGAGCTACTGGTAAAAAACAAAATAAATGGCATTTTTACCAGTCCCCCTTATGTAGGATTAATTGATTATCATGAACAACACGCTTATGCCTATGAACTATTTGGTTTTAATAGAAGAGATGATTTGGAAATAGGTCCTCTTTATAAGGGGTAGGGATTGGAAGCTAGGAAAGAATATGTAAGGGAAATTTCAAAAGTTCTAATTAACTGTAAGAAGTATTTAGTAGATGATTTTGACATATTTTTAGTAGCTAATGATAGGTATAATCTATATCCTGAAATAGCCAAGAGATCAGGATTGAAAATAGTAAATCAATTTAAAAGGCCGGTACTGAATCGTACGGAAAGAGATAAAAGGGCCTATTCAGAGATCATATTCCATATGAAAAGGGGTAGCACATATGGAGATTTCAAAGGATAAATTAGAAAAACTATCTCATTTAGTGATAAATGTACTATTTAAACGATTTGAAAATTTCCCCGGTGATTCAATGAATAATAGAAACGCACCCTTTCATGAGGCTTTTTTGCAAGCTTTTTCTGATAAGTTTCAAGGCAAGGTAGTAGATATACCATTTTTCATAAGTCTTAGCAGTTGGCTACACGGACTAAATACCACATTAGGACAAACCTTTTTTGAAGGGGCTGCCCATATACTAGCAGACGGGGAAAAAGGGAATATACATCTAAGAAGTTAGGCAATTTGCAAATTTCAAAAGTCCAAAAGGCTAATATTAATAACATTATGACTGAGTTAAGCAATTCCACTAGAACGCCCAATGTAAAAGAGGAGAATAAAATTCTAATGGTTAGGGATTCATCAGAAAGGGAAAATGCCATAGACTTTTCTTGTGATGTTTTTATTGAAGATGAGGATAGCATAGTTGCCATAGAATTGAAATCTGTAAAGCCTAACTCTGGACAAATGTCAGAAGAAAAGAGAAAAATACTAGAAGGAAAGACTGCCTTATTCGAAAGTTTCCCCGGTAAAAGGATTAGCTTCTACATGGGTTTTCCCTTTGATCCAACAGCTGAAGAGCCTTTTGAAAAAGATAAGGATAGATTCATGGATTCGATTATCAACTGTAGGAAATATTTTGATGAAAAAGAAATTTTACTTGGAGATGAATTGTGGAATCTGTTATCTGGAATCAGTAATACAATGGAGAAAGTAATAGATATAATAAATAGGATTGCAACTCCTGATTTTTTAGATATTTATAATTTTATTAACGATAAATCAAAGAGACATTTAGCTAAGTATAGGCAGTATCTAGAAAGATGGAATTTATTCCGAGAGTTAGAATTATTGAATAAGGACCAAATGATTAAGGAAGAGATAAAAGGCAACAGTAGTCTAATCAGAATTTATAATCAGCAGGTATTTAAAAAGGAAAAATATAACTGGGAAAGATATTACGCTTTAAAGGAAGTAGTAAAATAAAAATTAAGCAGGAATTTGTTTCCCGCTTAATTTTTAATATTTACTATACTTTGTTTGTTCCTATTAAAACCCTATAATCGCAGCTCCTATGGCCCCTAAAAATTGGGATTCTTCCGTAGATATTATCTCTACTCCTAATTTTTCTTCCAATAGCTCCTTTAATTTATTGCTCTTAGAAACTCCACCAGAGAAAAATACCTTTTCCTCAATATCCATTTTGCTAACTAAGGAGTAGGTTTTATTGCAAACCGATTGAAGAAGGCCTGCTGCAATCTTTTCCTTAGGGGTTCCCTCTGCAATAAGGCTTACTACTTCTGATTCTGCAAAAACGGTACACATGGAGCTAATATTGACTGGTTCTGCCTTTGATGCTAGTGTGGATAATTCACTAATGTCAATTTGTAAGGCGTTAGCCATTACCTGAAGAAATCGTCCCGTACCTGCAGCACATTTGTCATTCATCAAAAAATCTACAACCATACCCGTATCGTCCAGTTTAATTACCTTGCTATCCTGTCCTCCAATATCTATTACAGTTCTAATTCTTGGGTTTATAAAATAAGCTCCTTTTCCATGACAGGTAATCTCCGTTACCTTCTTATCTACAAAGGGTAAAGAAACCCTTCCATAGCCTGTACCTACTATGGATTTAACTTGGCTCCTGGGGATGTTAATCTTTTTTAAAATATCCTTTAGAAGCTGTTCTCCTACTCCTTTTGGACTCCAGCCAGTAGGTAAGATTCCTGTAGCTATTATCTTTTCTCCATCGAAGGCAGCTATCTTTGCTGCAACAGAACCTACATCTATACCAATACTAATCAAGATATCACATCCTTGCAAATCTTTAAGCGTTGGCTTTAGTGTTTATAGTTTCTAAAAATGCTTCTACTCTAACCTTAATTTGGCCGATATCGGAATCGGAATAATCGGTTTCTACTTGTAAGAATGGTAGATTTAATTCGTCTTTAACGAAATTCTTTACGAAATAGGATTCAATATTGTAAGTATGGCAAGCTTGCCATGTTAAATCTACTACTCCATCAACGGAGTATTCTTCTACTAATCGTTTAATTAGGTCTAATCTTCTATTATTAGGAGTCATACAGGAACATGGAGTTGAAAGATATTTTTCTGCTAATGCAGTAATTGGATCCTTTTCTTCGTCTACCATTACATCAAGGCCTTTATAACCAGTACAATTTTCTAATGCTACTACAGAAGCTCCTGATTCCTCTAAAATCCTTATTATTTTTTCTGAACCGCTGCCTACTGGGCAACCAGTTAATAGGATTCTAGGAGCATTTTCATCGAAGGCAAATTTTCCTTCCTTAATTCTTTCTTCTACTTCTTCGATTAACCTTTCAATTAACTCTATACCTGCCTCCTTGTCCACATTAAACCCTTTCAACCATTGAGCTAACATCATGTCCATTCCAGATAATGGTGCAGGTTTATGTGCATTTAGCTTATGAAGCCTTTTCATAGCGTCCCTTTCTCTGTTCATTAGCTTAATAGCACTTTTAAGCTTTTCTTCTGTAATCTCTACATCAAATTGTTTTTCTAAAAAGTTTTTGAATTTGATAATTTCATTTTTCCAAAGCTCTAATGTTTCTTCCCCTTCAGCAGTTTGAGGGAGGTTCATCACATGCATAGGCTTTATTTTACTCATCAATTCATACATTTTTTTCTTGCCATCGCAAGTGGTTTCTGCTAACAACACATCGGAAAAATAGAAATAAGGACATTTATCGGTGATTGCGAATCCATAACTGGATTTAATGAGGGGACATAGGTTTCGTGGAAGGTGTTTTTCTGCTTCTTCAATTGGATCCTGAGTAGTTCCGCATAAAGTAACTGAAATGGCATCAGCCGCTAAAGCTATTTCCTGAGGTGAGAACACACAGTACATTCCCACTACTTTTTTTCCAGCTTCATGGGCTTCCTTGATCTTAACCGAATTTACACCTCTTAGGGCTTCTACTTCTTCCATTATTTTAGGTCTCATATTTATCTCTCCTTCGCTATATTAAATTCCCATATAAGTGTAACATTAAAAATAAAAGGCTTCCAATTAGGAATCTTTATTGATAACAGGTTTCAATAAATTCAGCTTATATTTGAAGCTTACAAGAAGAAATTAGATGAGGATTATAGGAATATTGCCAATATGAAATTAAAGAAAATTATTCAAATATGGACATAATAATGTATAATAGAATTTGAGAAAAGAAGAAAAGAAGGGACATTATGGGGAAAATTAACACAAGAATAGTAAAGATAAATGGAATAAATCCAGAAAAGGAGTTAATAGAGGAAGGGGCTAAATTCATAAGAGCAGGGAAATTGGTGGCTTTTCCAACTGAAACCGTTTATGGACTAGGGGCAAATGGTCTTGATGAAGCAGCGGTGGAGGAAATATTTATTGCCAAGGGAAGGCCACAGGATAATCCATTAATTCTCCACGTTTCTTCTTTAGAAGAAGTAAAACCTTTGGTAAAGGAAATATCTAAAGAAGCAGAAATCTTGATGAAGGAGTTTTGGCCAGGGCCTTTAACTTTACTGTTTAAAAAGAGTACTTTGGTTCCAATGATAATAACTGCTGGTCTTGATACGGTGGCAATTAGGATGCCCAATCATCCCATAGCTATTGAGCTAATAAAATCAAGTGGCGTGCCAATTGCTGCACCTTCTGCCAACACTTCAGGTAAACCCAGCCCTACTAGTGCAGAACATGTTATTGAGGACTTGTATGGGAAAATCCACATGATAATGGATGGAGGTACTACTGGGGTAGGTCTTGAGTCTACTGTATTGGATTTAACGGTTGAAACGCCTATAATACTTAGGCCTGGTGGAATAACTTTGGAGGATTTGAAGGAAATACTGCCAGATGTAGAACTGGATGCAGCTATGATTAAAGATGATAATAAATTAGTACCTAAATCCCCAGGACAAAAATATAGACATTATGCACCTAAAGCCGATATGTTCGTCTTTGTAGGCCAAGTGGAGGATATAGTGAAAGCTATTAAGGAGAGGGCAGGTCAACTTATTGAAGAAGGTAAAACTGTAGGAATTATGGCAACTGATGAAACTGAACATGAATATGAAAGAGGAGTCATCATGTCTGTAGGTAGCAGAAAGAATTTGGGGACTATTGGCCAAAATTTATTTAATGTTATTAGACGTTTTGATGAGAGAAAGGTAGATATAATTTTAGCAGAAGGTGTTGAATCATTTCACATTGGAACAGCCATTATGAATAGATTAAAAAAGGCTTCGGGAGGTAAAATAATAAAGGTATAAGGAGAGAGGAATGTGAAAATACTTTTCGTTTGTACGGGCAATACTTGTAGAAGTCCTATGGCTCAAGTTCTTCTTGAGAAAATTGCTAAGGATAAGGGTTTAAACATAGAGGTAAAATCTGCAGGAATATTTGCTCTAGATGGCCAGAAGGCTTCAGCAAATGCCATTGAAGTTATGAAACAGGAAGGAATAGATTTAGAAAACCACAGAGCAAGAATCATTCACAGGGATTTGCTTGAGGAGGCAGATCTAATCCTTACCATGTCTAAATCCCATAAGGAGGCTTTATTGTCAAAGTTTGATTTTGTAAAAGGAAAGGTCTATACTTTAAAGGAATATGCATATGGAAAGGAAGAAGACATAGAAGACCCCTTTGGAGGAGACATAAGGGATTATAGAAGAGCTAAAGAAGAGATAAAAGAAGCACTTAAGCAATTGACAACTTTAATTAATGGACAATTGACAGGTGATAATTGATAATTTTAAACAATGCACAATGTACAATTCACAATTGCTAGGGTCATTTTATGGCTAGGCTTAGGACTTAAAAGAAACCATCCTAACAAGAAGACCCAAGCACTAAACTAAAATAATCGTGGATTGTGAATTGGGAATTGTGAATCGAAAAAAGGAGTGATAAAATTGAAAGTTGGTATAGGCAGTGATCATGGCGGGTTTGAATTAAAGGAATATATTAAAGAATACCTTGAAAAGGAAAATATAGAATATGTAGATTATGGTACTTATTCACAGGATTCAGTTGATTACCCAGATTATGGAGAAAAATTATCAAAAGCCGTTGTCTCTGGAGAAGTGGACAAGGGGATTGCTATATGTGGAACTGGAATAGGCATATCTATAGCTTGCAATAAGGTAAAGGGAATTAGATGTGCTCTTTGTAGTGATACCTATTCAGCTAGAATGAGTGTGGAGCATAATAATGCCAATATACTAGCATTAGGAGGCAGGGTATTAGGAAAAGATTTAGCGTTAGAAATAGTGTCTGTTTGGCTAAAGGCAGAATTTCAAGGTGGCAGGCATGGAAGGAGGGTCAATAAAATATCTAGATTAGAGTCCAATTTATGATATAATTATATGGGCTTTCATACTATAGGAAAGGAGTTTTTTTATGGGAAAGGTTATCGTATTAGATCATCCTTTGATCAAACATAAACTTACATTCGTTAGGGATAAGAATACAGGACCTAAGGAATTTAGGGAATTGGTTAAGGAAATTTCAACTTTGATGGCTTATGAAGTTACCCGCGACTTACCTTTAGAAGAAGTTGAAATAGAAACACCTTTGGCTAAAACTAAGTCACAGGTTATCTCAGGGAAGAAATTGGGTTTAGTGCCTATTTTAAGGGCAGGACTGGGCATGGTTGAAGGAATGTTAGACCTGCTTCCAGCAGCAAAGGTAGGCCATATAGGTCTATATAGAGATCCACAGACTTTAAAACCTGTGGAATATTATTGTAAATTGCCAGAAGATGTCGGAGAAAGGGAATTAATAGTATTAGACCCTATGTTGGCGACAGGCGGTTCAGCAGATGCTGCAATAAACTTTCTTAAGAAAAAAGGAGCTCATTCCATAAAATTAGCTTGCCTGTTGGCAGCACCTCGGGGATTGGAATTAATACAAAGTAATCATCCAGATGTAGATGTGTACTTAGCAGCTATTGATGAGGGGTTAAACGATCATGCTTATATAGTTCCAGGAATTGGAGATGCTGGAGATAGATTGTTCGGAACAAAATAGTAAAAGCGAGCTAATTTTAGCTCGTTTTTTACTATATATTCGTAATAGGGATAAATGTGGAATGTTACAGCAATAACTGGTCAGGCAGTTCTACAAAACAAAAAGAAATCAAGTGGAGGTGGCTCTATGAGAGTAAAAGTTCTATCTTTAATAGAGGAAATTAAGGATGAGTTAATAGATCTAAGTAAATATATTTATGATAATCCTGAATTAGGTTATGAAGAGTTTAAATCGTCTAAAGCCCATGTGGACATTTTAAAGAAATACAACTTCAATGTAGAGGAAAGTTACTTAGGAATGAAAACTGCCTTTAGGGCTGAATACAAAGGAGAAAAAGAAGGGCCTACCATTGCTTATTTAGCAGAGTACGATGCCCTGCCAGATATAGGCCATGGTTGTGGGCACAACTTATTGGGAACTGTCAGCACGGGAGCAGGAATTGTACTAAGTAAGCTTATAGGTGAAATAGGCGGGAAGGTATTGGTCATTGGAACCCCTGCTGAGGAAACCAGCGGTGCAAAGGTAGTAATGGTGGAGAAGGGAGCTTTTGATGGTGTAGATGTGGCCATGATGGTCCATCCAGATGCGGAATACTATCAAAGTGGTACATCTTTAGCTTTAGAAGCCATCCAATTTACCTTTAAGGGCAAATCTTCCCATGCAGCTTCAGCACCGGAAGAAGGAATTAATGCATTAGACGGAGTGATTCAAACTTTCAACGCCATTAATGCATTAAGGGAGCATATTCTTCCTACAGCTAGAATTCATGGAGTCATAATAGAAGGGGGAAAGGCTGCAAATATAGTTCCTGACTTAGCTATAGCACAGTTTTATGTTAGGGCAACTACTAAGAAATACTTAAAGGAGTTAAGTGAGAAGGTTAAAAATTGTGCTAGGGCAGCTAGCTTAGCCACTGGGGCTGATTTGGAAATTACCAATTATGAAATATCCTATGATAATATGGTTACAAATAAAACCTTATCACAAAGATATAATGAAAATTTAAAGAGCCTAGGGATTGAGGATTGTGAAAAGATTAAGCATACTACTGGCTCTTTAGACATGGGAAATGTAAGCCATGTATGTCCTGCTATACATCCCTATTTTGGCATAAAGAGAAACTCTCGAATAGTTCCCCATACACGGGAAATGGCTGAAGCAACTTTAACTCCTGAAGCTCATGAAAGCATGGTTAAAACTATAGCAGCATTAGTGCTTACTAGTGTAGATGTAATAGTTGATAAAGAACTATTGAAGGAGATTAAAGAGGAGTTTAATAGCAACAAGGATATATAGATTTTTATAAAAACATAAATCCTTTGCTAATGTATCTAAATGTAATAAATTATGCTTAGCAAAGGGTTTATGTTAATTATTGTAACTTTATTGTTACTTCTCTTACATTGACTAATTTACAGTAATAATATAAAATTTTAGGGAGAACTTAAATAAGGGGCGAGGATTTATGGAAAATGCTTTAGTACCATTTGTTATATCGGCAGTCATATCCTTTTTTATGACTCCCATAGCAAAAAAGTTAGCAGTAAAGATTGGAGCAGTAGATATTCCCAAGGATGAAAGAAGGGTACATAATAAACCCATGCCATTATTGGGAGGGTTGGCAATTTATATTGCTGTAATTATAACTTCCTTATTATTTTTGCCAAAGGATAGAACATTAATATCCATTATAGTTGGAGGTAGCATAATATTTGTATCTGGTTTTTTTGATGATATAAAAGAATTAAGTCCTAAAGGGAAATTGATATTTCAATTAGTAGCTGCAATCGTTTTGATACTTGGAGATGTAAAGATAGATGCTATAACGAATCCTTTGGACAGACCTGGGGCTGTATTATCTTTAGGAATTTTTGCCGTTCCCATAACTATTTTTTGGGTAGTGGGGATTACTAATACATTGAATTTAATCGATGGATTAGATGGGTTAGCAGCAGGAGTGGCCATGATTGCTAGTCTATCTTTTTCATTGGTGGCCAATAAATTTAATTATATTCCCGTTATCATAATGTCAGCCATAGTAGCTGGAGCCTGTACTGGTTTTTTACCTTATAACTTTAACCCAGCTAAGATATTCATGGGGGATACAGGAGCTTTATTTTTAGGTTTTATAATGGCAGCCCTATCTATAGAAGGAGTTATGAAATCTGTTGCAACTATTGCTGTTGTAGTCCCAATTATAATCCTTGGAGTACCCATTTTCGATACCACCTTTGCTATATTTAGAAGGTTATTAAATGGGAAATCCATTGCAGAAGCCGATAAAGGACATCTACATCATAGACTTTTGAAACTGGGCTTTTCTCAGAGGAAAACCGTATTAATACTATATTCAATTTCCGCCATATTTGGAATTATTGCCATATTTATCTCGGATGCCAATAGCAATAGGGCCTTTTATGTAGCAGTAATTGTATTTTTAATTACTGTAATACTAGCCAGCAAGATGGGGCTTATAACGGGTAGAAAGGGAGACAAAAATGAATAAGATTAGAGTTATGACCGTATTTGGAACAAGGCCTGAAGGAATTAAGATGGCCCCTATTATTAAAGTTATGGAAAATACTTCTGAAATAGAAAATATAATATGTATAACTGCTCAGCATAGGCGGATGCTGGATCAGGTACTTAACCTTTTCCAAATAGAGCCTGATTACGACTTGAACATATTTAAACCGGGGCAAAGTTTGACGGAGATTACTGTTAGAGCCTTAGAAGGCTTGGAGGAGGTAATTATCAAGGTAAAACCCCATGTATTATTAGTACAGGGGGATACCAGTACCGTTTTTGCAGGAGCTTTAGCAGCTTTTTATCAAAAAGTAAAAATAGGCCATGTGGAGGCAGGACTCAGATCTGGGAATTTATATTCTCCTTATCCAGAAGAAGCGAATAGGAAATTGACAGGAATTCTTGCAGATTACCATTTTGCACCGACTAAGACCAATAGGGATAATCTTTTAAAAGAAGGCTATCCAGGGGATAGGATTTTTATTACTGGGAATACGGTAATAGATGCCCTCCAATATGCCATTAAGAAAGATTATGTATTCAACTTACCACTACTAAATCAGTTAGATTACAATAATAAAAAAATAATTCTACTAACTTCCCATAGGAGGGAAAATATAGGTAAACCTATGGAGAATATTTTTTCTGCAATAAATGAAATTGCTTTAAAATACGAAGATGTAGAAATAGTGTTTCCGATTCATTTAAATCCTAAAGTTAGAGAAATAGCCAATAGGATATTCGATGGCAACCCACGAGTTCATCTGATAGAGCCATTAGACTATGAGCCTTTTACCAATTTAATGGCTAAATCCTATTTAGTGGTTACCGATTCAGGAGGACTTCAAGAAGAAGCTCCGAGCCTTGGGAAGCCTGTGTTAGTGGTGAGGAGGGAAACGGAAAGGCCAGAAGGAATTGAAGCAGGTACGGCTAAATTAGTAGGAACAGATTTTGAGAATATATTTAATGAAATGGATATTTTGATAAGGGATAAAAGGGAGTATGAAAAGATGGCAAATGCGGTAAATCCATATGGTGATGGAAAGGCATCTGAAAGAATTGTAGATATTATTTTAAGATACGGCCTTAAATGATTGGGGGGATAAAATGAATTTTCCAATCCCAAATAGGGAATTTACAACTTTTTTGTTGGACTCCCTTCAGGATGGAATACTCATAGTAGGTGAGGATGGGAAGCTATCTTACGGGAATAGGGCTATTTTACGGATGTTAGACCTTGATGAGAAGGATTTGATTATAACTCACTTTCCGGATTTTATCAAGGATGAAAAATTAAAGGCCTTTTTTGTACTTGATGGAGAGGAAAAGGAAGAAGAATATACTTCCAATGGACTACACCTATTGTTAAAATATATTCCCTATATTAATAAGGGAGCTAAGGTAAATCATATATTCATCGTTAGGGACATTACGGAAATTAAGGATTCTCAAAGTCAATTATTAGAGGAAAAAATGAGTCTAGATATGATAGAGGATTTATTAGAACATGTTTACGAAGGCTTTGCATTGGTGGATAATGAAGGGAAAATTGTAAAGTGGAATTATGAAGATTTATTAGGAATAAAAGAGGAAGATGCCATAGGAAAACATGTAACTGAGGTAATTGAAAATACCCGATTGCATATAGTGGTTAAAACGGGAGAAAAAGAAATAAGGGATATCCAAAGGATACAGGGCTACGATATGGTAGCTAATAGGGTTCCAATTATCAGGGGAGGGAAAATAATTGGAGCCGTTGGAGCAGTGTTATTCAAGGATGCTAGTGATATAAGGCAAATGGCCAAAGAGTTAATAGAACTGGAAAACAAGATAAATGAATATAAGGGTGAGATTGAAAGGTTACAGGATAGCAGATATACTTTTAATAGCATTATTACCCGGAATCCAAAGATGGAGTATTTAAAAAAATTGGGAAGGACTGCTGCCCAATCCAATTCCACTGTATTAATATTAGGGGAATCAGGTACAGGAAAGGAGCTGTTTGCCCAAGCAATTCACAAAGCCAGCTATAGAAAGTTTGGCCCCTTTATTCCTATTAATTGTGCTGCTATACCTCGGGAGTTATTGGAATCGGAGCTATTTGGTTATGAAGCTGGAGCTTTCACAGGAGCAAGGCGTGAAGGTAAACCAGGCAAATTTGAATTGGCTAATGGAGGTACCATATTCTTAGATGAAATTGGAGATATGCCCCTTGATATGCAGGTGAAATTGTTAAGGGTACTGGAGGAAAAGGAGTATGAAAGAGTAGGTGGAAATAAGAAGATCACCTTGGATGCTAGGATTATTGCTGCTACTAATGAAAAAATAGAAGAAGCTGTAGAAAAGGGAAAATTTAGGGAGGACCTTTATTATAGATTAAATGTAATTAATATAGATATACCACCTCTCCGAGACAGGAAAGAGGACATTCCGCTATTATGCGAACATCTAATAGAGTATCTATCAAAGGAATTAAATATGGGAAAAAAGGTAATAGAAAAGGAGACTATGGATATATTAATGGAATACCATTGGCCTGGGAATGTAAGAGAACTTAGAAATGTATTGGAAAGAGCTATTACTATATCTACTCAAGAGATTATATTGCCTCATCATTTACCCGATAGATTGCTGAAAAATAAAATAGAAGTTGTAGGAAAGGATAGGATGTATCCCTTAAAAGATGTAGTAGCAAAAGCTGAAAAGGATGCCATTATTTGCGCCATAAGAAAGGCTAAGGGCAATAAAACATTGGCTGCAGAAATTTTAGGAATCCATAGAACAGCTCTATACAGGAAGATGGAGAAGTATGACCTAGGCTTATAACTGTAGCAAATAATCTACAAAATTGAAAGGAGATGTAGACATTAAGCTACAGTTGATTTTTTATAATAAAAATGAATAAAGCTAAAAATAGAGGTTATTGAAAGGGGTTAATAAGGAGTGTAGCTATAAATCTACACTCCTTTATTTTTTTATAAATGAAGGTGAATTGGATTTAAATGAGCAAAAGCTATGAGACTTGAAAATTAGAGATTATTTTGAATCGAAAAATTTTTTTTAAATCTATAATATTGGAATGATATTTGCAATCAATTATATCAATAATTCATATGTGTAAAAAATAGGAGTGCAATTTAAGTGAGGGCAATTGTGAATAATTTTAATATAGCTGTGACAAAAAATGGAGAATATGCCTTGATAATATGTAAGAACTTTGATAAAATAATAACGAGCTTGTTAAAATAATAACGATGTTATTATAAAATCTATTACTAACATAAAAATTAAGGAGGAGTATAAATGAAAGAAGTAGTTATTGTATCTGCAGTTAGAACTGCAATAGGTACTTATGGGGGAAGCTTTAAAGATGTATCAGCGGTATATTTAGGTACAGCAGTGGCAAAAGAAGCAATAAAGAGGGCTAATATTACACCAGATATGGTGGAAGAGGTTATATTTGGGAATGTTTTACAAGCAGGACAAGGTCAAAATGTAGCAAGGCAGGTTTCAATCCATGCAGGAATTCCAGTGGAGGTGCCATCCCACACTGTAAATAAGGTATGTGGTTCCGGATTAAAGGCGGTAGCATTAGCTGCCCAAGCTATTAAAGCAGGAGAAGCAGATATCATATTAGCTGGAGGAACAGAGAATATGTCCCGGGCTCCTTACTTATTAAAAAATGTAAGATGGGGTCAAAGGATGGGAGATGGAGTTTTGGAAGATTACATGGTAAAGGATGGATTAACTGATGTATTTAGCGACTACCACATGGGTATTACAGCAGAGAATATAGCAGAGCAATGGAATATTACCAGAGAAGAGCAGGACCAATTTGCTCTTAATAGCCAATTAAGAGCTGAAAAGGCTATAAAAGAAGGTAGGTTTAAAGATGAAATCGTTCCAGTTGAAGTACCTCAAAGAAAAGGAGATCCATTAATAGTAGACACCGATGAACACCCAAGATTTGGTTCTACCTTGGAAGGATTGGCAAAGTTAAAACCTGCTTTCAAAAAGGATGGTACAGTAACTGCAGGGAATGCATCGGGAATAAATGATGGGGCAGCTGCTTTAATTATTATGTCTAAGGAAAAAGCAGAAGAATTAGGTATAAAACCTTTAGCAGCTATAGTATCTTATGCTTCAGTAGGAGTGGATCCAAAGGTTATGGGAACAGGGCCAATACCTGCTACTAAAAAGGCATTAGAGAAAGCAAATCTAAAGATTGAAGATTTAGACTTGGTAGAAGCAAATGAAGCCTTTGCAGTTCAGTCTTTGGCAGTAGTTAAGGGTTTAGGATTGGATTCAGAGAAAACCAATGTTAATGGAGGAGCAATAGCCCTAGGACATCCAATTGGTGCTTCGGGAGCTAGAATTTTGGTAACTTTATTACATGAAATGGAAAAAAGAGATGCTAAGAATGGTCTGGCCACTTTATGTATAGGTGGTGGACAGGGAATATCTATGATAGTTAGGCGTTCTTAACGCTTAACTATCAAGTTGTGAAAGTAATGGTTAAAATATAGAAGTGTCTAAGGAGATCTTGGAATGATAGTAGTAGTTTACTTAATAATAGTAAATATTGATATTTTTTCAAAAACTTGATAATATTATAACAAGAAGTAGTGGCAGTTGCAATTAATCAATTGTCCAATTTTAAAATGGGGGTGTTTTAATGGCAAAGGTAGTAACCATAGAAGAAGCCATTAGCCATGTTAAAGATGGGATGACAATAATGGTTGGTGGTTTCTTAAGTTGTGGAACTCCTCACAAGCTAGTGGATGCATTAGTGGAAAGGGGAGTTAAAGATTTAACATTAATTTGCAATGATTCAGGTTTTGTAGATTCAGGAGTAGGGAAATTAGTAGTTAATAAGCAGATCAAAAAATTAATTGCTTCCCACGTAGGAACCAATAAGGAAACTGGTAGACAGATGAATGCTGGTGAAATGGAAGTTGTACTAGTACCTCAGGGAACTTTAGCTGAACGGATTAGAGCTGCTGGAGCTGGTCTCGGAGGAATTTTGACTCCAACAGGTGTAGGAACAGTTGTAGAAGAAGGCAAACGTAAAATAGAAATAGATGGGAAGGAGTATTTATTAGAATTACCTCTAAGGGCAGATGTGGCATTACTATTTGGACAAACTGTAGATAAGGCGGGAAATATTGTATATTATGGTGCTACAAGAAACTTCAACACTATCATGGCTACAGCAGCAGATGTGGTAATCGTAGAAGCTGGAAATTTAGTAGAAGTAGGAGAAATTGATCCAAACAATGTAGTTACTCCCGGTTTGTTCATCGATTATATAGCTGTTGGAGGTGATAGGTAATGGATAAGGACAAAATTAAAGAGATAATAGCAAAAAGGGTAGCTAAGGAATTAAAGGACGGAGATATAGTAAATTTAGGTATTGGATTGCCTACTTTAGTAGCCAATTATATTCCAGAGGGAGTAAATATATTATTTCAATCTGAAAATGGATTTGTTGGATTAGGGCCTGCTCCAAAAGCAGGAGAAGAGGATCCCTACATAGTTAATGCTGGAGGCCAACCAGTGACCATATTGCCTGGGGGAGCTTTCTTTGATTCAGCTACATCCTTTGGAATTATTCGAGGAGGCCATGTGGACGTTACAGTACTAGGTGCTTTACAGGTAGACGAAGAAGGGAATTTAGCTAACTGGATGATACCAGGGAAGATGGTTCCAGGCATGGGGGGTGCCATGGACCTAGTGGTAGGAGCAAAGAAAGTAATAATTGCTATGGAACATACTGTAAAAGGGAACCATAAAATTCTTAAAAAATGTACCCTGCCTCTAACTGCTGCAAAACAGGTGGATATGATAGTTACAGAAATGGGGGTAATGGAAATTGCCGATAATGGCATAGTATTAAAGGAGATAAATCCAGAATTTACAGTAGAACAGGTTCAAGAGGCTACAGAAGCAAAGCTTATTATAGCTGACGACTTAAAAGAGATGGAAGTATAAAGGTTTAATTTAAAATAGCATCTGGTCGTTATCCGGGTGCTATTTATCCAAAATAATATTCAGAATATTCATAATAATCTGGACACTATATGTTATTTAGCAAACATTCTTTCAGTATAAATGCGTTTAGAGGGGGCATTAATATGTTTAAAAAATTCACGAATGCGCTTGTAGTTTTGGTCCAAAAATATTTGCCCGATGCTTTTCTATTTGCAATTTTCATTACATTTATAACTCTAATTCTGAGTGTAGTTGTAACTGGGCAAGGACCGATAACGATGATTAACCATTGGGGAAATGGTGTTTGGGGATTACTGTCTTTTTCCATGCAAATGGCTTTAGTACTGGTAACAGGACATACTTTGGCAAGTTCTCCTCCAATTAAAAAGGCTTTAAAAGCTCTTGCTAAACTAGCTAAGACTCCAACACAGGCAATTATGGCTGTTTCTTTTATTTCTGCTATAGGGTCCTGGCTCAATTGGGGCTTTGGACTAGTAATTGGTGCTTTATATGCAAGGGAATTGGCTAAACAAGTGGAAGATGTAGATTATAGGTTATTGATAGCCAGTGCATATAGCGGTTTCCTAGTATGGCATGGTGGTCTATCTGCATCTATTCCATTGACATTAGCAACACCTACTAATGATTTATCAGTTATGACAGCAGGGGCAGTTACAGAAATTATACCAACATCCCAAACTATTTTTTCATCGTTAAACCTAATCATTTCAGGAGTATTAATATTAACATTACCTTTAATCAACAGGGCTATGCATCCTTCTAAGGAACATACCGTTACTATAGATAGGAAGCTTTTAGAAGAAGAGGAAGCGGTAACTGATGCAGATTACAATTCTACACCTGCAGATAAGATTGAAAACAGCAGGATTATTACTTACATTATTGTAGTAATATCTTTAATATATATAGTGAATTATTTTAGAACTAAAGGTTTTGCATTAAACTTGGATATTGTTAACTTAATTTTTCTAACTTTTGGCATGTTATTTCATCAAACGCCAAGGAGATTTATTAGTGCTATTTCTGAAGCTACAAAAGGTACTTCGGGAGTTATACTACAGTTCCCATTTTATGCCGGGATTATGGGTATGATGACTGGACATACAGGAGATGGCGCTAGTTTGGCTGAGTATATTTCTAATTGGTTCGTAAATATTTCCACAGCTAAAACGTACCCATTGTTTACTTTCTGGGCCGCTGGTGTAGTAAACTTCTTTGTACCTTCTGGTGGAGGCCAATGGGCTGTGCAAGCTCCTATAATGATGCCTGCTAGTATAGAACTTGGAGTGCCTGTAGCGAAAACTGCTCTGGCAATTGCTTGGGGTGATGCATGGACTAATATGATTCAACCTTTTTGGGCTTTACCTGCTTTAGGAATTGCAGGTTTGGGAGCAAGAGATATTATGGGATTCTGCTTAATGATATTATTGTATTCTGGCGTATTGATATCGTTGGCACTTTTATTGCTTTAAAAGTCGTATACTAAAAAGAACCTCTTAATTAAGAGGTTCTTTTTAGTGTATATTGATATAGTAAGCATTAAATTATACATTGGATAAGGAGTTGTATAGATGCCTAAAGTTCTTGAGTCCTTCAAAGTAATAGCCCATTATATAAAAGATTTAAAGGTAGATGATGGAGCTGTTACTATTACAGATATAAAAAATATATTGAATTTGTTAGGGGTGAAAAGATAGTACAGATGGTTGAAGCTGGACAAAACATTTCTGAAAGCACTGTTGTAGTGGAATGCTTACAAACCGGTAAAAGAGTTATTAGAAAGGTGGGTGCTGAAATTTTAGGTTTTTCTTACAAAAATTGTAGTCCAATATTAATTTATTAGTTGAATATTATAGGTGCTAAAGTGATGAATGATATTAGTTTTAATAAGGAAGAAAATTGAGATATTTTGTGAGATATTGTATAACACAGATTATAATTTAATGTATTTTTTGCCTAATAATGTTTGCAATTTTTTTAAATTTAAAGTATATTTATATTATATGAATTTTCCAAGTTAAGGTATATATATTCAATAATTAAGTTTGGAGTGTTTTGCTTGAATAGAAAGAGTGACAAGAACGTGATTCAATACTTGAGCTTAATAACCCAAATAGGTTTATCTGTCATAACTCCTATAATTTTAGGAGTATATTTAGGTGGATTTGTAGACAGGATATTTCATACAGAGATGGTATTTACTTTAGTATTTATCATATTGGGAGCAGGAACAGGCTTTTTAAATTTATTCAAATTAACAGGTAAGCATAAAAATAATGGGAAGTGAAAGGATGTTTAATGACGAAAAATTGGTATTACATATAATTAGCAAAACACTTGTATATAGCTTGATTATTATAGGAATAATGTTTATAGGGATAAGAGATGCGAAACCTTATGTTCTAGGATTTATTTTTGGAACAATTATAGGTATTTTAGGTTTTAAACTAATTGAAAAAACTGTTACGAGAGCAGTGACTATGGAATCGTCAAAGGCTTATTTTTATTCAATATTCCATTACTTCATTAGGTATTCAATATATGCAACAGTATTGATTATAGCAGCTATTGCTGATTATTTAAATTTTTTAACAACAGTACTTGGTCTACTTATGATAAAAATAGTAATTTTTAGCTCTACAGTTATCAATACAGATTATAAAGATTATAAAAAAAATAAAGATTAATCACATTAAAGGAATTTGTTATACTATTATATATGAAAGGTAGAGAGGAGGTTAGAGATATTTGAAAATAGAATTTACATTAAACGTATTTGGTAAATCAATCTTTATACCTGATACTGTAGTTAATGTTTATTTGGTAGTGATAATATTACTTATTTTAGCTGCAATAGTAAATAAAAAGGTAAAACAAGCAAGTCCAGATGAGAAACCTTCAAATTTCCTTAATGTGATTGAACTTGCTGTTGAGGCAGTAGAAAATTTAGTTAAACAGACTATGGGAGCTAAACATGTAAGATTTGCCTCTTACATATTTACTCTTATGGCATTCTTATTGTTTGCTAATCTATTTGGATTATTGGGGTTTACCCCACCTACATCAAATTACAGTGTAACCTTAACATTAGCATTGATAACTTTTATTTTAACCCAATATTATGGACTTAAAACCAATGGTTTATTAGGTTACTTAAAAGGGTTTACTGAGCCAATGGCTTTTTTAACTCCTTTAAATATAATTGGAGAGCTGGCTAACCCTATATCTTTATCTTTCCGTTTATTTGGGAATATTTTGAGTGGGGTTATTATAATGGGATTGTTGTACCAGGCTTTGGGTTATATAGCACCAATAATAACTCCGCCATTGCATGCTTATTTTGACCTGTTTTCAGGGATATTACAGACTTTTATCTTTTCTATGCTAACCATGATATTTATAGGTGGCAATTTAGATTAATATTTTTCTAAAATTTGGAAGGAGGAAATTAATATGTTACAAGGAATAACTAGTGAAGCTTTTATATTAGGATGTTCAGCAATAGGTGCAGGTTTAGCAATGATAGCAGGTATAGGACCTGGTATTGGTCAAGGTCATGCTGCAGGAAAGGCTGCAGAAGCTGTTGGAAGACAACCAGAAGCTCAAGCAGATATTATTAGAACAATGCTTTTAGGTCAAGCAGTAGCTGAAACAACTGGTATTTGTGGATTAGTTATTGCTATAATCCTATTATTCGTTAGACCATTATTGACAGCTTATTTAAATCTAGGATTATAAGGAGAGGGGTTCCAATTATGTAGGAGCCCGATCTCTAATACCCCTTATAAAAAGGAGGCTTAGTTATGTTTGATATAAGGGTAATACCAGAACTCCCATCGATGATCTTAACACTAATAGCAGTTTTGATACTATTTTGGGGGCTTTCAAAATTATTATATAAACCAGTTTCTAAGATACTTAATGAAAGAAAAGAAAAGATTCAAAATGATATAGATAGTGCAAAAATATTAAAAGAAGAGGCAGATAAGTTAAGAGCAGAATATGAAGCCAAGCTATTAGAAGCAAGAAAAGAAAGCCAAGGAATAATTGAAGCTGGAAGAAGAAGAGGAGAAGAAATAAAAGAGAATTTAATAGCTGAAGCTAAGAAGGAAGCAGAAAGTATTATAGAGAGAGCTAAGAGGGAAATTCAAGCTGAAAGGGAAAAGGCCCTTTTAGAAGTAAGGATCCAAGCTGGCGAGATGGCAGTTTTAATTGCATCTAAGATAATTGAAAAGAATGTGGATATGGTTTCCCAACAGGAATTAATAGAAAAATTTTTAGATGAGGTAGGTACGAGAGAATGGCAAAATTAGTAAGTAAAAGATATGCTGAAGCTCTATTTGAAGCAGGTTTAGAGTTAAATGTCTTGGAAAAATTTAAAGAAGATATTGCTTACATTATGGAAATAATTAAAAAAGAAGAAATGCTTCAAAAAGTACTTAAACACCCAAAGATTTCAAAGGATGAAAAGAAGGAACTATTGACTTCCATATTCAAAGAGAAGGTATCCAATGAGTTCCTAAATTTTTTATATATAGTGGTAGATAAAAGAAGGGAAGGATTCTTATTAGAAATATCTAAAGAATTTATTAAACTATACAATGAACATAACAATATTTTAGAGGTAACTGCGGTAACTGCTGTTGAAATGGACAATAAAATTAAAGATAAATTGATTACAATCCTTAGCAATAGGACCAGTAAAACTATAATACTTAATAACGTGATAGATAAGGACATAATAGGAGGAGTTCTTTTAAAGATAGAAAACAAAATCATTGATGGAACTATAAAAGCACAATTAGAAAATTTGGAAAAAGCTATAAAAGGCGCAACAATATAGGAAAGCTGGGGTGAAAAAATGGAGTTAAGACCGGAAGAAATTAGTTCTGTTATAAAGGAACAGATTAAGAGATATGAAAAAAGACTTGATATGGTAGATGTGGGTACCGTCATTCAGGTAGGAGATGGTATTGCTAGAATTCACGGCCTTGAGGCATGTATGGCAGGAGAGCTGATAGAGTTCCCAGGAGAGGTTTATGGAATGGCTCTTAACTTAGAGGAAGACAATGTTGGTTGTGTACTTTTAGGTTCCGATAAGGATATCAAAGAAGGCGACATAGTAAAGAAGACGGGGAGAATAGTAGAAGTTCCCGTTGGAGATGTAATGATTGGTAGAGTTGTTAATGCATTGGGTCAACCCATAGATGGGAAAGGACCAATAAATGCCACCAAGTTTAGACCTATAGAGAGGGTTGCTCCAGGGGTTATTACCAGAAAATCTGTAAATCAGCCTTTACAAACCGGGATTAAGGCTATAGATTCCATGTTCCCGATAGGTAGAGGTCAGAGAGAGCTAATTATTGGGGATAGGCAGACTGGTAAAACTGCCTTAGCAGTAGACGCTATTATTAACCAAAAAGATCAGGATGTTATCTGCATTTATGTAGCCATAGGGCAAAAGAGGTCAACAGTTGCTCAGATTGTTGACGTACTTGAAAAACATGGTGCAATGGACTATACCATTGTAGTGTCTGCAACAGCTAGCGAGTTGGCACCATTACAATATATAGCACCCTATGCAGGAGTAGCCATGGGTGAAGAATTCATGGACAATGGTGAAGATGTGCTTATAGTTTATGATGACCTATCCAAGCATGCTATAGCCTATAGGGCTATGTCCTTGCTTTTAAGACGTCCACCAGGAAGGGAAGCCTATCCAGGAGACGTATTCTACCTACATTCTAGATTATTAGAAAGGTCAGCAAAATTGAGCGACGAATATGGCGGAGGTTCTATTACAGCCTTGCCTATTATAGAAACCTTAGCAGGAGATATTTCTGCCTATATTCCAACCAACGTTATCTCCATAACTGATGGGCAAATATTCCTAGAAACGGACCTTTTCTTTGCAGGACAGAGACCTGCTATAAATACTGGACTGTCCGTATCCAGGGTTGGAGGAGCAGCTCAAATTAAGGCTATGAAGAAGGTGGCTGGGAGCTTAAAGCTTGAACTAGCTCAATATAGGGATTTAGCTGCCTTTGCTCAATTTGGCTCAGATCTAGACAAGGATACTCAACGCAGGCTGGAACAAGGAGAACGAATGATGGAAATATTGAAGCAGCCTCAATATAGTCCAATGAAAGTGGAAGATCAAGTTGTGATCATATATGTGGTTATTAATGGATACTTGTCAGATATTCCACTTGAAAGGGTATCCCAATTCGAAAAGGAATTCCTAAATTATATAAACAACAATTACCCTGAAATAATAAATTCCATAAAGGAAACCAAGGATTTAACTGAAGAAACTGAAAAGAGAATTAAAGAAGCTGTAGAAGAGTTCAAAAAGAGTTTTTAGTATTCCCTTAATAATTGGGGGTGTAATAATTGGCTGAATCAACACGGGATATTAAAAGAAGAATACGAGGGATAAACAATATAAAACAGATTACTAAAGCAATGGAATTGGTCGCTTCTGCTAGATTGATAAGAGCAAGGGAAAGATTAGAAAAATCTAGGCCCTTTTATAACACGGTTTATAGAAATATCCAGCAGGTATTATCAAATATGAATAATATGAACCATCCCTATGTAAAAGCAAGGGATGGGGATAGGGCTATTTATGTGGTAATATCTGCTGACAGAGGCTTAGCAGGAGGATTTAATTCAAATATCAATAGGTTGGTAGAAGAGGAAATCAAGGATAAAAAGGATAAGGTTTTATTGATAACGGTGGGTTTAAAAGCCAGAGATTATTTTAAAAGGAGAGGTTATAATATAATAGGAGAATACCTTAGTATTAGCGAAAATCCCTCCTTTTCTGATGCCAGAAATATTGGCAACCAAGTTCTGGATGTGTTTG
This sequence comes from Tepidimicrobium xylanilyticum, assembly GCF_900106765.1. Classification (NCBI taxonomy): domain Bacteria; kingdom Bacillati; phylum Bacillota; class Tissierellia; order Tissierellales; family Tepidimicrobiaceae; genus Tepidimicrobium; species Tepidimicrobium xylanilyticum. The sequence continues at coordinate 281,166 of NZ_FNNG01000001.1, read as the reverse complement.
ATAGGGGGGAAGTAGATAGAATATACTTGGCCTATACTGAGTTTATCAATACCCTTACCCAGAAGGCTAAGATTATAAGTTTACTTCCTGCAGCAGAATTAGAGGAAGTTCCGGCTGAAAAGACTGCCGTTATAGAATTTGAACCTTCGCCAGAGGAGGTTTTAGATTATCTAATACCCAAATATTTGCAATCGGTAATCTATGGAGCTCTAATAGAATCTTCCTGTAGCCAACAGGGAGCAAGGAGGACTGCCATGGAGTCAGCCACAGAAAATGCGGAGGAAATGATTGACGAGTTAAAATTAAGCTATAACAGAGCACGACAAGCTGCTATTACTTCAGAAATTTCAGAGATTGTTTCAGGTGCTGAAGCTCTTAAGTAATAGAGAAAGGAGTGGAGAAATGGAAAAGAACATAGGAAAAATCGTTCAGGTAATAGGTCCCGTTGTGGATATTCGATTTGATGAAGAAAAGTTGCCCAGATTACTGGATGCCATAGAGATATATAAGGGAGAAGAGAGGCTAGTAGTAGAAGTGGCTCAGCATATTGGGGATGACTTGGTAAGATGTATAGCAATGGGTTCAACCGATGGGCTTGTGAGAGGAATGGAAGCTATAGATACCGGTGATCCCATATCTGTTCCGGTAGGAAGAGAAACCTTAGGAAGGCTATTTAATGTTCTAGGAGAACCGATTGATGGTAAAGATTTGAATGAAGACGTGAGGAGAATGCCTATACATAGGCCAGCACCTTCCTTTGAAGAACAGGATACAGCCAGGGAAATGTTTGAAACTGGAATAAAGGTAGTAGACCTTATAGCTCCTTATGCTAAAGGTGGTAAGATTGGTCTGTTTGGCGGAGCAGGTGTAGGTAAGACTGTATTAATTCAGGAGCTTATTAATAATATAGCAACCCAACATGGAGGTCTTTCCGTATTTGCTGGAGTAGGAGAAAGAACAAGAGAAGGTAACGACCTTTATTATGAGATGATAGAATCGGGAGTTATAGATAAGACTGCCTTAGTGTTTGGACAGATGAATGAGCCGCCAGGAGCTAGGATGAGGGTGGCCCTTTCAGGGCTAACTATGGCAGAATATTTCAGAGATGTAGAAGGCCAAGACGTATTGCTATTTATAGACAATATATTTAGGTTTACCCAAGCTGGTTCGGAAGTATCTGCCCTATTGGGAAGAATGCCTTCTGCAGTAGGATATCAACCTACTTTGGCAACAGAGATGGGGCAACTTCAGGAGAGGATTACCTCTACTAAGAAGGGTTCTATTACCTCGGTGCAAGCTGTATACGTTCCTGCTGATGACTTAACAGACCCTGCACCAGCAACAACCTTTGCTCACCTGGATGCAACAACTGTATTATCAAGGCAAATTGCAGAACTTGGTATATATCCTGCAGTGGATCCTTTAGATTCAACGTCTAGAATACTAGATCCTGCAGTAGTAGGTCAGGAGCATTATGAAGTGGCAAGAGGAGTACAGGAAATATTGCAGCGCTATAAGGAGTTACAGGACATAATAGCCATACTTGGTATAGATGAGCTTTCTGATGAAGATAAACTGATAGTAGCAAGAGCTAGAAAGATTCAAAGGTTTTTATCTCAACCATTTACTGTTGCAGAGCAATTTACAGGAATGAAAGGGACCTATGTTCCAGTACATGAGACGGTAAGAGGTTTTAAGGAGATACTGGAAGGCAAACATGACCATATTCCAGAACAAGCCTTCTTTATGGTTGGAACCATTGATGATGCTTTAGAGAAAGCCAAAAAGTTGGGGGTATAATTATGGGTTTTATGCTTGAGATAGTCACTCCAGAAAGAGCTTTCTTTTCCGATGAAGTGGATATGGTCATCGTTAGGGCAGTTGAAGGGGATTTAGCCGTTTTAAAAAATAGGGCTCCAATAATTACTCCCCTTTCTATTGGTAAGGTAAGAATCAAAAAGGATGGAAAAGAGCGAGTAGCTGCAATTACAAGCGGTTATATATCAGTTCAAAAGGATAAGACCATTATAGTAACCGATTCGGCAGAATGGCCTGAAGAGATAGATGTAGGAAGGGCTGAAGAAGCAAAATTAAGAGCAGAAGAGCGTTTAAAGAACAAGCCTGAAGGATTGGATATAATTAGGGCTGAAAATGCCCTTAGACGAGCATTGAATAGGTTAGAAGTAGCAGAACTAAAAAAATTTAGCGATGAAAATATAGAATGATAAGTATAAAAAGTACCCTTTCTTGGCAATACTTTAATCAAAGGAAAGGGTATTTTTTATGATAAAAATGTTTGTCCCCCTTTACATTTTTACTAAAATACCCTTTCCTTAAAAACAATTGGAGGTAAGGGTATGAAAAATTATGGTAAGTTTATAATTATAGGAATTATCCTTATTTTATTAATCCCCATATTTGGATTTGGTGAGGATGAATATGAGGAAAGAGAGCTGTTGATGGGAATTTTAGAAACTACTGGAGCTAATTTTGAAGAAGGGGATATATGCTTAGGTGGTACTATATTGGATAGGTTCATTGGCACTTTAGAAATTAAAGATATTGGCTATTCTATTAGAGATATGTTGAATATAGGAACAGATGGTTCCCATAAGAATTATTATTGGGAAGACCTGATAGAGGATGATGGATTTATTCAATTTACGGTTCAGGGTTTGGACGGTTATAATAATTTTGTTACTATTACATTATCCTCCTATAAAGACGTAGAATATGGTTCAGGCGAAACCACCCTGTTTATAAATTTTATAAATAGGGAGAAATTTGATAAAATAAATGATATAATATTAGAGGTAGAAAAGTTTTTTGATGAATACAATAAGCCTGTAAATATTACTACTTGCATAATCGGATCTTTTGATGATAAAGTAGATGCAAAGAGGAATGAGGAAAAGATATTAGAAGTTACAGAATTAATAGAAGGATATGTAGTAGAAGAATATAAGGAAGATGATATATTAAGCTTTTCTATATTTACTCCTTATATTGAGGAGTATGTATTTACAGGGAATAAGAAAATGAATTTGAATATTGCAGTTCGCTTTAGTGAATATGATAATAAGACCTATATTTGGATAGGCACACCCATAATAACCATAGGCTACTAGAAATAGGAGGGATTTCGTTGGAAAAATTGATTGTAGAAAAGAGCAAACCATTAAAAGGAAATGTAAGAATAGGAGGAGCTAAGAATTCAGCTTTACCCATTTTGGCCGCATCTTTATTGGGAACTGAGGATATTATACTTGAAGATGTGCCTAAACTTAAGGATGTAGAAGTGATATGTGAGGTATTATCTTCATTAGGAGCAAAAATAGAATTTTTGGATAAAGGAATTATAAAGATTAATTCAAAAGATATTAACAACTACGAGACGCCCTATGAATTGATGAGCAAGATGAGAGCTTCTTTTTTAGTTATGGGGCCTCTGTTAACTAGAATAGGAAAGACTAAAACTTCTTTACCTGGTGGCTGTGCTATAGGAACCAGACCAATCGATTTACATTTAAAAGGTTTTAGAGCTTTAGGAGCTCAAATCGATGTTGACCATGGTAATATTGGTGCCTATGCAGGCAAATTGGTGGGGGATAGGATTTACTTAGACTTTCCAAGCGTTGGAGCCACAGAGAATATAATGATGGCTGCAGTAATGGCAGAAGGTGAAACCATCATCGATAACGCTGCCATGGAACCAGAAATAGTAGATTTGGCTAATTTCCTTAATAAATTGGGAGCGGATATAAAAGGTGCAGGAACCAGTAGCATTAGAATAAAAGGGGTAAAGGAGTTAGGAGGATGCACCCATTCTATCATTCCTGATAGAATTGAAGCAGGCACATATATGGTTGCTGCTGCCATTACTAAAGGAGATGTGGTAGTAGAAAATGTTATAACTAGTCATATTAAGCCTATTATTGCAAAGCTAAGAGAATCAGGATGCACTATTATTGAAAATAATGACAAGGTAAGGGTAATAGGAACTGATGAATTAAAAGCAGTAGATATTAAAACTTTGCCTTATCCTGGTTTTCCGACAGATATGCAAGCACAATTTATGTCCTTGATGAGCGTTGCAAAAGGGACAAGTGTTATAATAGAAACAGTTTTTGAAAATAGATTTATGCATGTGGATGAACTGAAGCGAATGGGAGCAGATATTAAAATAGATGGTAGATCAGCTATAATTCAAGGGATTGACAACTTAATGTCGGCTCCAGTTAAAGCTACAGATTTAAGGGCAGGAGCTGCTTTGATTTTGGCTGGTTTAGTAGCCGATGGGGTTACAGAAATTAGGGATATATATCATGTAGATAGAGGCTATGAAGACATAGAAGGAAAACTTATTAGATTAGGAGCTAATGTAAAAAGGGCCTAAACCAATTGACAAGGACTAAATGCACAGTTCACAATGTTTAATTGTCCGGGTTAGTTTTCATGTCGTTTTATTAAGTTCATTTTCTGAAGAACTTTTCTTGGACCAGTTTTTGGGGTCATAGCTTCCCAAATACATACCTTTCAAATGTAAATATTCATAAATTTTTGGGACGATGGGTCGTCCCTTTTTTAGTTATAAATTTATTTTTCTTTGCATATTATATGGTATTAGACCGTTAAATAATTTAAAAGAAGATGAAGGCCGTTCATATACCAAAGGTAAGAGGGGGAAGAGATGAAAAAAATAGGCATCTATACAATTGGAATATTATTAATAGTCATCATCATTCCATCTATAATAGTAATGACCTTTAATTTTACACCTAAGGAAAATAGAGAAAGGAATAAATTTTTTACTTCTCGAGAGGAAGATGACAATGAAGTTGAAGAGGGGAAGGAATTATTTGATGGCTATATAAAGGTATATGATACTAGGAATCAGCAGGTCATTCATATGGAATTAGAAGAATATGTTAAGGGAGTAGTAGCTGCTGAAATGCCAGGGGAATTTCATATTGAAGCATTAAAGGCACAGGCGGTGGCGAGCAGAACCTATGCCATAAGTAGGACTTTAAATTATAAGGAGGGGCATCCTGATCACATAGAAGCTCCTCTTTGTACAGGTATCCATTGCCAAGCTTATCTGACATTAGATGAACTAAAAACTATCCATGCCAAGGATTGGGAAGAAAAATATTGGCCTAAAATTGAAGAAGCGGTAAATAGCACGAAAGGCCAGGCTCTATATTATGATGGAGAGATAATAGAGCCTTTGTACCATTCCACCAGTGGAGGAATGACGGAGGATGCCTTAGATGTATTTGCAATAGATAGACCCTATTTAAAATCAGTAGAAAGTCCTTATGAAGAGGATGCTCCTAAGTTTAGGAGCGTAGTAACTATGACGGGAGATGAGTTTATAAATAAGATACTCAGAAAATATCCAAGTGCTAATATAACTAAGGATAATTTAGGGGAAAAAATAAAGTTGGTGGAAAAGACTAAAAGTGGCAGGATAAAAAAAATAGCCATTGATGGTACTGTGGTAAATGGAAGGGAGATAAGGGAATTATTTGATTTAAATTCTACCAATTTTAAAATAACCTATAATCCAAAAAGCAATATAGTAGATATAGAAACTATCGGCTATGGACATGGTGTAGGTATGAGCCAGTGGGGGGCAAATGGGATGGCTAAAAATGGTAAGGATTATGAGGAGATATTGAAACATTATTATACAGGAGTACAAGTCAAGCAATTAACAATGGATAATTAACAAGGTACAATTCTTATAAAAGCACAGCTTATAATGCCAATTGAGGCTGGGATACAAGGGCACACTGACCTTTTGTTCCAGCCTTTTCTTTATGGCAAAGGATGGCAATGGGTCAGACCCCTTGCCAGATTTCCTGCTGCCTAGATTTATAATTTATAATTAAAAAGTTCTAGGACGGCAAATCCGTTCCTTAAAATTTCCTAGGGAATTTTTTTATAGCATGTATTAAATAAACAAAAGTGGTAATAATACCTATTGGAGGTGAGGGGATGAGAAGATGGCTGGAAAGATTAACGAAAAAGGACGGTTTTTATATTATTTTATTCATCTTTGTTTGTATAGTAGCAATTACAACGGTATTAACTTCTAAAAGGGATTTACAAAAGCGGAAAGGAGAAAATTTGTCTCATGAAGAGGATTACATCATTATTGAGGATGAACTGGACTTAGAATCTTCTTTAAACATAGAAGAACAACTAAATGAAAACTTAGATGAATTTGAAGAAGAATATCTGGAATACGATGAAATATCCGAGGAGCCTTCAGAAGATATTAAGGAAGCTATGGCTGAAGAAGAAATAGAAGGAATTGAGGAGGAAATTGAAGAGGATTTAGAATCGGTAGAAATGGGAGTTTCTACAAATATAGCTCAGGACATGATTCTTCCTGTAGAGGGGAAAATAGCAATAGGTTATACCAAAGACAGTTTAGTATATTCAGAAACCTTAGAAGAATGGACAGCTCATAAGGGTATAGACATTTTGGCTTTAGAAGGAACTCCGGTGGTAGCAGCTCTATCGGGAGTAGTACAAGAGGTATATAAAGATGAATTATGGGGAATGGTAATGATAATAGACCATGGTAGTGGACTATTGACTAAATATGCCAACATGGCAGAGGAAAGCTTTATAGAAGAAGGTTCTAAAGTGAATAAGGGGGAGGTAATAGGTAAAGTTGGCAGAACTGCTTTAATTGAAGTGATGATGGAGCCCCATATCCATTTTGAAGTTATTAAAGATGGATTAAGTGTAGATCCAAAAGATTATATGTCAGCTTTAGATTATTGAAACTGCTACATTATTGTTCTAATAGGTATTTAAAATGCATATGTATTTACAAAGATTAAAAACCCAAATCAAAGTTCAAAGGGGGTAGACCTATTTGAAAGATTATATAGAAGAAAGAGCATTAGAAATCGCAAAGTACATAATAAGCGAAAAAGCCACTGTAAGACAGGCAGCAGGCGTTTTTGGAGTGAGTAAAAGTACTGTCCATAAAGACGTTACAGAACGCCTTCCTAAGATAAACCCTCTTATAGCGACTATGGTAAAACAGGTTCTGGAACAGAATAAAGCGGAAAGGCATATTAGAGGGGGTAAAGCAACTAAATTAAAATACAAAGCTATTAACGATTAAATTGGCCATAAGGACAGACAAAAGTCTATCCTTATGGCCTTTAGATTTTTTTGGATAATATCGGAAATTAAAGAGGATTTTTTTTAAATATGTAGAATAATATGATAAAATAGTTGTGTATAGAGATGAAAAAGGGGGCAAATTTACATGGCTGCATTTAGGACCGATTTAGGAATCGATTTGGGTACAGCTAGCATACTCGTTTACGTAAAGGGGAAGGGAGTAGTATTAAATGAACCTTCTGTAGTGGCTATTGACCAATATACCAATAAGTTTCTTGCCGTTGGCGAAGAAGCAAAGAAGATGTTAGGTAGAACTCCGGGAAACATCATAGCGTTACGCCCTATGAGAGATGGAGTAATTTCAAATTATCAGATTACTGAGCGCATGTTAAAATATTTCTTTACTAAGGCCATAGGAAAGACTATCTTTAAGCCTAGGGTCATAGTCTGTGTACCTAGTGGCATAACTGAAGTTGAAAAGAGAGCAGTACTTGAGGCAAGCAACCATGCTGGTGCTAGGAGGACATTTTTGATAGAAGAACCTATTGCTGCTGCTATAGGCGCAGGCATTGACATAACGGAACCTAATGGAAATATGATAGTTGACATAGGCGGAGGTACGACAGATGTAGCAGTCATATCCTTAGGAGGCATAGTAATAAGCAGATCTGTAAAGATTGCAGGAGATGAATGTAACGAAGCCATAGCAAGATATATAAGGAAAAAACATAATTTGATGATAGGAGAAAGAAGTGCGGAAGAAATAAAAATCCAGGTAGGATCTGCATATCCAAGAGAGAAGGATGTTTCCATTGAGGTAAGAGGAAGAAATTTGCTAACTGGTTTACCAAAAAATATTAAGATATACTCAAGTGAAGCGTTAGAAGCTTTAGCTGAGCCAGTTTCTCATATAATAGAAACCATCCATTATGTATTAGAAAGAACACCCCCTGAGTTAGCAGCAGATATAGCGGATAAGGGAATAATAATGACTGGAGGTGGAGCGTTGCTCTATGGTTTAGACAAGTTGATTACTGAGAAAACTGGGATTAAAGCAAGGTTAGTAGATGATCCCATTAGCTCAGTAGCAATAGGTACAGGAAGAGCCTTGGATTGGGTAAAATTTTTGGATTCAGATAAAACAGGTTCAGATTCAATAAGAATTAATTATTAAAGTATATGAAAATAATGCCGATATTATTCTATGATACTTACTTGGTTTAAAGAAAGGGGATATAAATGAACCGAGGCTTATATATAAGTGCGACTTCTTTGGCAACCAATCAGAAGAAATTAGAAGTACTATCCAATAATTTGGCTAATGTAAATACTACGGGATTTAAGAAGGATAGGTCATTGACCGAAACTTTTGCAGAAAAGCTACTGGTAAAGATTAATTCAAGGCAGGTTAGGCCTAGTTTAAGAGGAGAAAACGAGATAACCTATGAAACGGATGGACAGGTTCATAGGGCTAGCACAACCCAGGGTTATTTTGTAGTTGAAACACCAATGGGTGAAAGTTATGTAAAGGAAATACGCTTCGTCATAGATGATGAAGGCTATTTAAGGACCTTTTATCAGGATGGTAGAGAAGGTTTTAATACGGATTATGAAAACTTTATAACTGATGGTCGTGGAAATAGGTTACAAGGTGTAGGTGACATAGAAGGAATGCTACAAGGAATTGTCTATTATCCCCCTTCTCGTGTAATAGGAACTATGAATGCAGGGTTAAAGTTTCAAAAGATCGTTACTGATTTTACCCAAGGAAATATGATTGAAACGGGTTCTACTTTAGATTTGGCATTGAATGGTTCTGGTTTCTTTAAAATAACGGATGCAGAAGGGAATACTTATTATACAAGAGATGGGTCTTTTGTACTAAATGAAGAAGGAATTCTTTCTACATTAAGCGGAGAAGTAGTTCAAGGATTGAATGGAGATATAGTTATACAAGGAAATGACATAACCGTAGGTAAAAGGGGAGAGGTTATAGTAGATGGTAATGTAGTAGGCATGTTAGATATAGTAGATTTAGAAAATAGGGAGTTTTTAAGGAAGATTGGGGACAACCTATATGCGATGGCAGAAGGGGTAGAGCCAGAAGAAATTCCTTTTGAGGGGGAAGTGTTTCAAGGGTATTTGGAAAGTTCTAATGTAAATGCTATTGAAGAGATGGTTGAAATGATTAGCCTTCTTAGGGAATACGAAGCAGGTCAAAAGGCTATAAGGGTGCAAGATGAGATGCTTGAGAAGGCTTCAAATGAAATAGGAAGAGTATAGGAGGTTAGAATATGAGAGCATTGTGGACAGCTGCTACGGGTATGAAATCCCAACAATTTAATATAGACACTATAGCTAACAATCTTTCCAATGTAAATACTACATCTTATAAAACCCAAAGGGCAGAGTTTAAAGATTTATTCTACACTACTTTAAAGCGAACTAATATAGTAGATGAAGAAGGAAGACCTGTAAATTTACAGGTAGGCCATGGGGTTATGCCTACAGCTACTAAGAAGGATTTTAGAACTGGAAGCTTCATAGAAACCGATGGCACCTTTGATTTGGCCATTGATGGAGAAGGATTCTTTGCAGTATTATTGCCAAATGGTGAAACAAGGTATACTAGGGATGGCAGCTTTAAATTGAGCGTAGATGAAGATGAGGGCATATTAGTTACTTCTGAAGGCTATTATGTATTAAGTGAAGATGAAGATTATATATACATAGAATCTGGGCTTACTGACATTACCATAGACAATCTAGGATATGTAACTGGTTTAGACGAAGATGGTGAGATTGTGGAGCTGGGTAGGATTGGGATATTCCAATTTACCAATCCAGAAGGTCTACTAGCGGAAGGGCAAAACCTTTACAACCAAACTGTAGCATCTGGGGAGCCTGTGTTAATTGAAGCTGAAGAAATGAGGGGTAGAATCATTCAAGGATATTTAGAGGCTTCAAATGTTCAGATCGTAGATGAAATGGTAAAGATGATTACTGCTCAAAGAGCATATGAGATTAATTCTAAGACCATTCAAGCAGCAGATGAAATGCTTCAATTAGTCAATAATCTGAAGAGATAACGGGGTGGTTTAGTTGGAAATAAATGTTGATTTATATAGCGACCCAACCATTTTGCAGAAAAGAATGGAATCTTTAAACGGTAATAAGGAGGACGAAGCTTTAAAAGAGGTTTGCAAGGAATTTGAGTCCATATTTCTAGCAATGATGTTTAAGGAGATGAAAAAGACTGTACCAGAAAATGGCTTGATAGAAAAAAGCACAGCTCAAAAGATATTTGAAGAAATGTATATTGATGAACTATCCAAGGAAATATCCAAAGAAAATGGGGTGGGTATTGCTGAAATGCTATATCAACAGTTTAAAAATGGATATGTAACTTGGTAGGAGGTAAAAAATGGGGAAGAGAGTATTGGCTATTCTTGTGGCTTTAATGCTTGTATTTGGAATAGCCGAAAATAGCTTTTCTCAACAGAAGAATCCCAGCAGGGAGGAAGTGGAAAAGCTCATAGAGGAAGTAGCTACTAAAAGGGGTATTCCCAGTGTAATACTTAAATGTATCGCTAAATTAGAAAGTGGCTTCCGACAATTCGATAGTAACGGAAACCCTTTTGTAAGTAAGGGTGGATATATTGGAATAATGCAGATAAGCGAAAAGGAGACTGAGTATAATTTAGAAAAGTTAAAGTACGATCCCGTCTACAACATAGAAGCAGGGGCAAATCACCTTTTGAAAAAATGGGCGTGGGTCAATAATGAAATGACTCAAGTAGGTAATATGGATCCAAATATATTAGAGCATTGGTATTTTACTCTGTGGGCTTATAACGGGTTATTAGAGAGAAACAACCCAAATGTTAATTCAAGTACTTATCAAGCACGTATTTATGAAACAGCTTTGAAGGAGTATAATCAGGAAATAACTCCAATAAGCAAGAAAAGTATGCCTAGCCGAGGAGGAAGGCTACATAGGAATATAAATATTCCAACCCCTGAAGTATACCATGAAGGAGATATAATAAAATACACCCCTAATGATATAGTAATACCAGATACTATGGAAAAAGCCGATGGAAAAGACCCATTAGTATTATACGATGGGCCAAAAGGTAATGCCATTGGCACGGTAAAGGAAGACCAAACCATGACCATATTAGAAGGACCAGCATTAAAAAGGGGTTTTTACTTCTATAAAGTAAAGGTAAATGAGGATAAAAGAATAGGCTGGGTTTATGGTAACTGGATAGTTAAACTAATGGACAATTTTTAGGTAGTTTTTTGGAGGTTTTTGCTGAGCTTATACTTTGATGTTTTGACAAAAAAGCTGGACAGTTGCAATAACTGTCCAGCTTTTTTAATTTATTTCATAACCTGATAGGTAATGTCTTTTCCATTTACCACAAATTCAATAAAGCTTAGGTTTTCAATGTCCTTATTATTGAATTCTATATATCTTATACCGTCTTTTAATTCCACTTTAGTACTGTTTCCATTATAGATTACCCAAACGGTTTTGCCTTTTTCGAAGGTTTCTACTAAAGTGTTATGAAGCAATTCTGCTTCTAGCTTGTCAGTAAACCCGCCAGAGCCAAATATAGGAGTGTCTAAAAATAGGAATATATGGTCTTCTTTTGCATTGGATAGTCCATTTTGTAACCAGATCCACTGTTTGTAATTAGTGGCTCTAATTCCACCTTTAGCACTGCTGGCATCGATTATCATTAAATTCTTATATCTATTAGTCTTATAAGGAGTGGCTATATTTATAATGTTCTTAGATTTTAAGGTTTTATTAAATTCCTGGTTTGCCTTTCCTATGAATACATTTAATTCATGAGCATTAGCCTTATTTGTTATTTTGTCCTTAAGGCCTTCTTGTCCCTTTTCGAAGCTTGGCAATTTACTTATTAGGAAGGAGAATCCATTGCTCACTACTTCCTTCTTAACGTTCTTAACATCAGTAAAGTTTGTAGGAGTTGGAACTTCTACATTGTTATAAGAAGGAGGATAATGAGCTCTTAATCCATCTATTAAAATCTCTCCTGTGTATTTTTTAGCACTATTTGTTTCTACTACATAGATTTTTTCCAATGCGATAGGATAAGCTACATCGGAAGGGATTTGAGCTGATACTTGCTTCCAATCACTAAAATCTATGGACTTTGCAAAATCTATAGTATAGTCCTTGCCATTTTTATCTATTATGGTGCCTCGAAGCCAACTTTTATTATTATCTCCTTTTACCCAAAGAGATAGTTTGTTAGGCATTCCATCTAAAGTTAATCCTTTTTGCTCTCCAGTTCTAAATATTATATAGGCAGCTCTGTTGTCCTCTCCTTCAGTAAAATCATACCTTAGTTTTAGGCCTTTATTGCCTTCCTTTGATTCATTTACCAACTCTATACTTCCTTTAACATACTCTGGATAGACAGTTGAGCTAAATTTATTAATGTCTTCAAATCCATCAATTAATTTTGCTTCCCCGCTACCAACGGATACTAAGATATTATTTAATGCTTTTCCAATACGACCTGTTATGGCACCAGTACCTATATTGCCATTGCTATAAAACACTCCATTTTCGACATATCCAATATTTCCCGTTGTGGTCCAATCAATGTCTTCGGCATATATCTTGGCTTTAAATCCATTCTTATCCATTCCATAGGCGGCACCAATGGTTTTATTTTCGTTAGCATGAAGGCTTAATTTATCTGTTGGGAATATGATGGATTTAATCTCATCTAGTACTTTTAACTCTATAGTAGAGGTTATCCCTTCGTAATTTGCCTTAATAATAGCCTTGCCAGGGGATTTGGCTTTAAATACATTTCCTACTATTTCACCTTCTACTCCTTCAAAAGCATATTCTACTTTGTTTTGGTCTATTTCTATAGGATTGTGGTATTGGTCATATCCTTTGATGGTGAATTTTCTGGATGTATTGGCAAACATATTAGTATCGTCAGTAGTTATTTTAATATAAGATAATTCTCCTTTAGGAGCATTGGAAAATACTCCTACACCATTTACTACCCTCCGTTCTCCTCCATCAGAAGGCTTGTTTATTACCTTTGCTACTTGTTCATCAACTGGTTTTATAACCATGGTAGTGGATCCGCCACCATCTAAGTTAATTGCATCGTAAGCTCCTAAATCCTTTAATATAGCTCCAAAAATTTCTTGACTAACACCTACAAAGGAAGAATCTCTACCGTCTATGGTAGCAATAATCAATTCTTTTCTATCCTTAGTAATTCCTATTCCTGTTCTTGGATGTTTACCGGCAATATTTATGTTGGTGTTGGTTATATTGCCATCTTTAAGTATTATACTTCCCCCACTGATTGCAAACTTAATATTTTCAAGATTAGGGCTAGTCCCAAGTGTAAGTTTAACTTCATCTCCAACGTTGAATTTAGTCAATAATTCCTTTGCCTTTTCTCCTCTTGTAGCAATTATAAAGCCATTTTCAGGGATGGTTACTGCATCTTGTCCAATTCTAATTTCTGAAACTATATTATCTATTACTACCATTTCTACCATTTCATTATTATAGCTATTTAATAAATTCCCATTATTACCATTTCCGTTAGTTTCCTCATTTACATCTCCGTTAGAATTGCCATTTGCTTCATTATCGAGTTTTATGGGTTCGCCATTGTATTTCTTGCCAAAGGAGCTTGTACCCCAATGCTTATTCAATAATGTGACGTATTCCATGTAAGAAGCTTTATTGATAAAGTTTATCCTAAGGGATTGACCAGAGTTTAATGAGGTAATTTGCATGCTTCTATCAAAGAAGGTAATATCTGGTACATTATCGATATCTAAATAAAAAGTGGGTGGCGCATAGGCTTTTTCTGGGGGAGAAGATATGATTTCTCCATTTTCAATCATTGTTCCTATGGGATGGGGAATTGGATTGTAGTTGAAAAAGTCTCCGTTTATTCCTGCCACAGCTTGTTTTTCCTTAACCAGATTACTTACAGTATCCCTATTAGATAATCCTTTGTTGCTAAACAATCCTCCTATTTCTGCATATTCATCTGTTAAATCCACCCTTATTACATTTATATTCCACCAGCCATCAGATGTAAATCGTCTGATATTCTCATATAGAATACCAGAGCCCAGGTACTCTGAAGAGCTAGTCCTATATATTTCATAAGGCATATTAACTGCTTCAACAGCTAAATATGAATTGGATGAAGCAATTATAATGCCTATAATAAGTAAAAATAAAAATACCTTTCTAATATTCCTGTTCAAAATATCACTCTCCTTCAATACCATAAGTCATAAAGCTCGAATGTCCAAAGATTATGTATTTTCCCTAAAATACCCCCTTTCTCAAAAATCCCCATGCCCAAATTATACTAACATTATATAATGGAAATATATCAATTAGGTTACAAATGTATTACAAAGAACTAACAAGTTGATTTTTACATAAAAAAAGAAGGATTGAAATTTCAATCCTTCTTTTTAGTAATGGTCGGGGTGAGAGGATTCGAACCCCCGGCCCCATGGTCCCAAACCACGTGCGCTACCAAACTGCGCCACACCCCGTTAACCACTATTATAGTATAAGGTATATAATATTAAATTGCAAGACATGAAAAAGAAGCAAAAATGAGGAATATGGCGCATTAGGCAAAAATAATTAAATATATCTACTAAATACACAATAATATGAGGTTTTTCATTTGTAGAATCAAGCGTATATCGTCTGTACTTATCACTTATTATTCTCCATCTTCAGCAATATTGAAGGTTTTTTAGATAATTGGGGCATTTTTATTGCTGCTTTGGAAACTGACATAATCTCATTATTGCTTTTTATCATAGATTGATTTATTTTGGTAATACTATGGGCTTGGGTTTCTATACTATTAGCTACCTCATTGGAAGCATTTGCAATTTCTTTAGAAATACCGCCAATGGTTCTTAAATTTACTATTAGATTATGGCTAAACTGTTTTATAGTTATCAATGTTTCACCTGTTTGGCTTAGTAATATATCTATCCTATCCTGATCCTTAGCCATTTCCATATTCTTTTCTTCTAATGCAGTATTTATTTTTTTACCAGTGGTAGTTTGAATTGATAATACCGATGTAATTAAAACCAAATTTTAATAGTACCTAAGTATCCAACTATAACATAAAAAGGCTTTGACTTAGTTTAGTTAATATGCTAAAATATGTCTTAAAAGTGGATAAAAATCTTGATGCCTTATCAAGAGTGATGGAGGGAATGGGCCCGATGAAATCCGGCAACCTGGGTATTATACCAAAGGTGCTAAATCCCACAGAACTTAGATTCTGAAAGATGAGGTGAATTTTTATTGCCTTTTCCTTTTGGAAGAGGTTTTTTTGATTTGGAACGATTATTATTTAAATAAATCGAGGAGGTTTCTCAAATGAAAAAATGGTTATTCACATCTGAGTCAGTAACAGAAGGTCATCCAGACAAGGTATGCGATGCCATCTCAGATGCCATATTAGATGAAATACTTTCAAAGGACCCAGATGCTAGAGTAGCATGTGAAACTACAGTTACAACGGGGCTAGTGCTGGTAACGGGGGAAATTACCACCTCCTGCTATGTGGATATTCCACAAATAGTGAGGAGAACTGTTGAGGAAATAGGCTATACTAGGGCTAAATATGGATTTGATGCTGATACCTGTGCTGTCCTTACATCTATAAACGAACAGTCTCCCGATATCGCCCTTGGAGTTAATAAGGCCTTAGAACACAGGTTTAATGGAGAAGATGAGTTTGACCAAATAGGAGCAGGTGATCAGGGGATTATGTTTGGATTTGCTTGCAATGAAACGGAGGAATTGATGCCCCTTCCCATTTCATTGGCCCATGAATTGGCAAGAAGGTTAGCGGATGTAAGAAAGAACGGTACCTTGGAATACTTAAGACCTGATGGGAAAACTCAGGTTACGGTTGAATACCATGAAGGTAAACCAGTAAGATTGGAGAATATAGTGGTTTCAACCCAACACAGTCCAGATATTGATTTAAAAACCATAGAGAGAGATGTAATGGAACACATAATAATGAAGGTAGTTCCTCATAATATGTTGGATAATAATACCAAATACTATGTAAATCCAACAGGAAGGTTTGTAATAGGAGGCCCTATGGGAGATGCAGGTCTTACTGGAAGGAAGATAATAGTTGATACTTATGGAGGCTATAGCCGACATGGGGGAGGAGCCTTTTCAGGAAAGGATCCAACAAAAGTAGACCGATCAGCTAGCTATGCTGCCAGATACGTGGCTAAGAACATCGTGGCAGCAGGATTGGCAGATAAATGTGAAATAGGTATTGCTTATGCCATAGGAGTTGCCAGACCTCTTTCCGTATTTGTGGAGACATTTGGAACCGGTAAAATATCCGATGAAAGGATAGAAGAATTGATACAAAAGCATTTTGACCTAAGGCCAGCAGCTATTATTAAGAACTTAGACTTAAAACGCCCTATCTATAGGCCTTTAGCAGCCTATGGTCATTTTGGCAGGAAGGATTTAGACCTACCTTGGGAAAGAACGGATAAGGCTGAAATTCTTAGGCAAGAAGCTTTTGAATATTAGGATTTTATGTTTTTCCAATAGGAATTTAATAAAATCTTCAAAGCATTAAAAGGAGTTAAGGATTATTTCCTTAGCTCTTTTTTTATTTTATTGTCAATAGTTAATTTAATATAAGCCTTCTTTTTCCTTGGATTTTATGTAATTCTTCAACTGAGCTTTGTCATTTCAGCTTTTAATCTTTTTCTACTTTCCAGTTAATATTGTCTTACCTAGGAATATTGGGAAGGTGCCTTCTTTTTTGGAGGAAGTGAAATGTATCAGGAAATAGAAGAACTTTTATTCCTTAGTAAAAGGGGAGATGTTAGGGCCAAAGAAAAGTTGTTATTAAAACTTAATCCCTTAATAATCAGCTCAATTAGGAAATACTACAATAGATTAGACCAGTATGACGACCTAATTCAAGAAGGATATAAAACAATCCTATTAGCCTTTGAAGAATACGACCCAACAAAAGGGGTTAAGTTCTTAGGCTATGTAAAAACAATGCTTAAATACAATTATTTGGAGAAATATAAGGAAAGGCAGCATCTTTCATTAAACTCCCAAATGGGAGATGGAGAATTCATTGACTTTCTAGAGGGATTTGAGAAAGATCCAATGGATGTGGCTTTAAAGAAGGAAGAATCTGAAATTCTATTAAAGGGATTGAAAGAATTAACTAAAAAGCAAAGGCAGGTAGTAGTAGATTATTATATAAATGGATTATCCATACAGGAAATAGCTCATAAATTGAATATATCCTATAGGACGGTAGTCAATATAAAGACTCAGGGATTAAGCAAATTGAAAAAAATAATAGTAAAATAATCTCCTTTTTTCCATATAAGAAGTGAAGGAGGTGAGATGATGGCTGTTGTGGATATTAAGGAAAATGTAAGGCTGAAATTAGAGTTAGATGGAGGTATGGAGGGAAACAAACAGATAATCAAATCTAAGACCTTTTCCAAAGTAAAGCCTGAAGTAGACAATGAGAATCTATATGAAGTTGCCACATCTTTGGCAGGGCTTCAAAATTTGCCACTGTTTAGAGTTAAGAAGCTAGAAGAAATCCAATTAAAGAACGAATAATCCATTAATAAAAAATTTACAGGAGGTGATTAGATGGAAAGAGCTAAATTAGAAATGGATTTTCTAGACGAGATGGGAAAAAAATTTACCCTGTCCATAGACGATCCTAGACTAGATTTAACCGATATGGAGGTTAAGGCTGTAATGGAGGGAATAGTGAATAGCAATGTGTTTTTCACAGCTAATGGAGATATAGTAGAGCCAGATAGTGCTAGAATTATTACCACAATTATTGATGAACTGGAAATTTAATCTTATAGTTTTAAGCGGCCTTTGGCCGCTTAAAACATATGGAAAGGAGTAATATTATGGAAGAGATTTATACCCACATAGCAAATTTAGGATTCCCCATAGTCATTTCCATTTACCTATTGGTTAGAATAGAGGGGAAACTGAATATGCTTACGGAAAGTATAAATGAACTTTCCAAAGTAATAGCAGGGCTTAAATAAAAAAACCCCTCCTTGACATAAAACATATGTTCTGATAAAATGAGTCAAGGAGGGGATATTGATGGATATGGAGAAAATTTTTTCTGAGGGAATAAGGGCTTTTATACCAGTTTACCTAGATATGAAGGGAAATTGTACATTATTGCTAACGGGATTGGGAAAGGAATATGAAATGGAAAGAACGGTTAAGACCATATTAAATCTAATTAGTCAATTCTATTTAGTGGATTTAAAGGCAACAAAGAAATACTATGGGAATCTATTAAATGTAAAAAATCTAATCCCTATACCCTTCAATGTAGATGATGTTTTTATTCCTGTAAAGGTAAGAAAGCCTGTGTGCAAAAATGATGGTTCCTTTGGATATGTGAATATAAACTATATCGATAGGGTTTATAGAAAGGAGAATAAGACGCTAATCCAATTAACGGACGGGTATATCATAGAATCTCTATCTTCTATAGATACGGTGAATAAACATGTTAAGAATGGCCATATTGTTAAGAGATTGGTTAAGGAAAGGGAAAACATTACAGTTATAAGGGAAAGTTCTCTATTGAATGAATATGAAAAACCTGCTACCAAGCAGGATATAGCTCTACTCATCAATGAGATATTAAAAATCCAAGCAAATTTAAAATGATCTGCCCTATCCCCTTTTTAATGAAGTTTTGGTTATGATATAATATTATTTAACTATAAGGGTAGAGGAGAATAACGTTGTTGACTTTAGAAGGAACGGTAGAAGATATCATATTTAGAAATGAATTGAATACCTATACGGTGGCCAGCATTAACACTTCCGATGGAAAGGCTACCATTGTAGGCTATATACCCTTTATCAATATAGGTGAGACTGTAAAGGTAGAGGGGGAATGGGTATATCACCCAAATTATGGAGAACAGCTTGAAATATCCAATATATCCATAGTAGTTCCCTCTACCATAAATGGCATTGAAAAATACCTATCTTCCGGCCTAATTCCTCATATAGGGCCTAAAACTGCTAAAAAGATCGTAGATAGATTTGGGTTGGATACTTTAGACATCATACAATACAATCCGGAAAGGCTGAAGGAAATAGAGGGAATTGGGGATAAAAAATTGAAGGGCATAGTTGAAGCTTTTCAGGAGCAGGGAGAGTTAAGGGATATAATGGTTTTCCTTCAGCAATATGGCATAACTGCTAATTATGGCATCCGAATTTATAAGAAATATGGTAAGGATACCATCAACATAATTTCTAAAAATCCCTACAAGCTTTCAGAGGACATATTTGGAATAGGATTTAAAACAGCAGACAGAATTGCTCAAAATATGGGAATTGATAAGAATTCTCCATACAGGGTTCAAGGGGGAATTAGATATGTAATAAATCAATATGCTTCCAATGGTCACACCTATGTACCCAAAGAGGAGTTAGTTTCAAGTGCAAAGGAACTGCTTCAGGTAGAGGAAAATTTAATTGAAGAGTCCATAAGGGATTTGGCTATAAAAGGAATAGTCCATATATTAAATGCCGATCATGAGGTGAAGGTCTACTATACTCCCTACCATGTGGCGGAGAACAATGTGAGTAAGAAAATAGTAGAACTTTCTCAGGTAGATCTAAAAGATTTAGAAGTGGATATTGATAAGATGATAAAAATTATTGAAGGGGAAGAAGGAATAACTTTTGCAGATAAACAGGTTCAGGCTATTAAGGAGTCCATTAGAAGTGGGATCATAGTAATCACAGGAGGGCCGGGAACGGGTAAGACTACAATAATCAAGGCCATAATAAGAATATTTGAAGAACAGGGCTTGACTGTAACGCTAGCTGCTCCAACTGGAAGGGCTGCTAAAAGGATGACGGAAACCACAGGAATAGAGGCTAAGACCATCCATAGGCTACTAGAATATTCCTATATGGAAGAGGAAATGGTCTTCGGCAAGGATGAGGACAGTCCTCTTGATACGGACTTAATAATAGTTGATGAAGCTTCCATGATTGACCTGCTCCTTATGAACAGCTTGTTGAAAGCGATAGTTCCTGGGACTAGGCTCATATTGGTAGGAGATGCGGATCAACTGCCATCTGTAGGAGCTGGCAATGTATTAAGGGATATAATTGATAGCCAAATTGTAAAGGTGGTAAAGCTAGATGAGATATTTCGCCAAGCTGAAGAAAGTTTTATAGTAGTTAATGCCCATAGGATTAATAAGGGGGAAAGACCCATATTAAATGAAAAGGATAGCGATTTTTACTTTATTAAGGAAAGCAATCCTTTAAATATTGTAAAAATAATCCTTTCCCTATGTAAGGAAAGGCTTCCTAACCATTATGGAGTAGATCCCTTAAAGGATATCCAAGTGTTAACACCTATGAAAAAGGGAGATGTAGGAATAAATGCTTTAAATAAATATCTGCAAGATACATTAAACCCTAAATCTCCCCTAAAGAAAGAAAAGGTAGTAGGGGATAATATATTTAGAGTTGGGGATAAGGTAATGCAAATTAAAAACAATTACTCTTTGGAATGGCAAATGGTAAAGGATGGAATAGCTGAAAAGGGGGAAGGAGTTTTTAATGGAGACCTAGGAATAATTTTAGACATAGATGAAGAGGAAAGAATTGTAAAGGTATTATTTGATGATGATAAGGAGGCGGATTACAGTTTTAACCAGTTGGATGAACTTAAGCTATCTTATGCCACAACAGTTCATAAGAGTCAGGGGAGTGAATTTCCCGTGGTAATAATGCCCATATATTGGGGGCCTCCTATGTTATTGACTAGGAATTTGTTATATACAGCAGTAACGAGGGCAAAGAAATTGGTGGTATTGGTGGGAGAAGAAAGGTATCTATATAATATGATTGCTAACAATAAAGTTGCAAAGAGGTATTCAAGCCTAGATTACAAGATGAGGGGTATGCTAACCTCCTTTTTAGGAGGTAGCTTATGGGAATAATTAAGGAATTGGAAAGACTCTTATTCATTAGAGATGATTACTGCTATTTTTGTAAGGAGAATAAAGCTAAAGATTATATATGTGTCTATTGTAATGAGTTAATAGAGTATGTCCATGGGAATATAAAACTAGATATATCCTATATGGAAGGGATATATTATTCCGTCCTATATAATAGATTCATTCGAGAAAAGCTCCATTCATATAAATTTGAGGGTAAAAACTATCTATATAAGCCCTTTGGAGAGATGATTTTGACCACCATAAGGCTTAATGGGTTGGATAAAAAGATAGACGGAATTGTCTATGTCCCCCTCCATAGGAAGAAGGAGGCCATAAGGGGATATAATCAATCGGGGCTATTGGCAGAATATGTAGCGGATATGCTAAACATATCCCTTTTAAAAAATAATCTAATGAAAATTAGATGGACTAAAGATCAAAACAAGCTTGATAGATTAACCAGGCAAACCAATTTAAAATCAGCCTTCAAGGTAAAGAACATAAAGGATATCAAGGGTAAAGAAATACTTCTAATTGACGATATAATTACTACAGGAGCAACTTTAATTGAATGCAGCAAAACTTTAATGGAAGCTGGAGCTAAAAGGATATATGGGTTAGTTCTAACTTCTAGTATGAAACGGTGAGGTGTTAATATGGATGTTAGGAACTGTAGCCGATGTGGCATGGTTTATGTTTATGATGGATTTAAAATCTGCCTTAGATGCAGAAAATCAGATGAAGAGGATTTTAAGAAGGTAAAGGGATATCTGGATGAGAATCCTGGTGCTAATATTTCAGAGGTGTCTGAGGAAACAGGAGTGAGCACCAAAAAGATCATAGAGTTTTTAAGACAAGGAAGGCTGGAAGTAGCAGATGAACATAATATAATTTTAACCTGTGAAAGGTGCGGTACCTCCATTAAGACGGGACGTTTTTGTGATAAGTGTACTTTAGAAATGCAAAGGGAATTTAAAAAATCCATTGGTGGAGGGAAGGAACCAGACAGCATAAGAAGCGGAAAAATAAAGGAAAGGATTAGAATTACGGAGAGACGTAAGGAAAAATAGCTTGATAAAATTGAATTAAAGTATCACCCCATTTAACCGATAATAATATTGAATAAGGGAAATGGGGTGTTTTTTATGAAAATAAATAAGACCAATAAGGTGTTTCAAGTGTATGAGGATATAAAAGCTAAAAGGGTTAATGCAGATAGAAAACAGTACAGGAAGGATCAATTCAAGGCCTCTGAAAGGGCTGTCGATTATCAATTTGCCATCAACAAATTAAGGGAAGTTCCAGATATAAGGAAGGATAAGGTGGAAAGAATAAAAGCTCAAGTCCAATCGGGGAGTTATAATGTGGAAGGAAAGGAAATAGCTGAGAAAATTTTGGAAGGCCTTTACATCGATAGGAAAGTATAATGAGGTGGGAAGATGACTTTTAAAGATGAACTAATAAATATACTGAAAGAAGAATTAGATGCACTAATTTCTTTAAAGGAACTTACCTATGATAAGACAGATGTAATAGTAAATAATCAGGTAGAAGAACTACAGGAAATAATAAAAAAGGAAGAAGAACTTATCAATAGGATGGCATTAGCTGAAGAGGAAAGAATAAATCTACTATATAGCTGGGGCGTGGAAAAGAACATTCCTTTATCTAGGCTAGTAGAAAAGGTACCAGAGGGGAAAGAGGAATTAACGGATTTGGGAGAGAAATTGTTCAATCTGTTAGAGGATATTAAGATTAGAAATGATTTAAATAGTCAGCTTATTGAAGAAAATTTGCAGTGGTTGGATTTCAATATTAATCTGCTTACCAGTGCAAGCACTTCTGCAACCTATGATAAGGGCAAAAAGGGGCAGGAAGTTAAGAATAAATTGTTTGATAGGAAGGTGTAGCTATGGGTTTTGGAGGATTATATATATCAATATCGGGTATTCATGCAAATAAAAAAGCATTAGATACTGTATCCCATAATATTGCAAATGTTAATAATCCTAATTACGTTAGGCAAAGGGTAATCCATTCAGAGAGCCGTTATTCAACGAATGTGCTCACTGGGTTTCAATTTGGTTATGGAGTAGACATTCAGCAGATTAATCAAATAAGGGATGAATTCTTAGATTATAAACTGCGTAGAGAAATGGCCATTTATGGTTATTACTTTACCAAATCGGAAATACTGGAGGAAATTGAAGTAATATTCAATGAAATAACCAGTAGTGGATTGCAGAAGGTGATGGACGATTTCTGGAATAGTTGGTCAGAGTTATATAAGGAAGCGGATAGTTTAACTGTAAGAGGCCTTCTTCATGAAAGTGCAGTAGCCCTTACCACCACTGTGAACCACATAGCCATCCAATTGGATAATTTGCAATTCAATTTAAATAAGGAGATGTTGAATAAAACTGAGGAAGTTAACTCCTTACTAAAGGAGATTGCAGATTTAAACAAGAAAATCAAACTTGCTGAAGGCTATGGAGCCCACATAACTGCTAACGATTATAGGGATGAGCGAAATAGGGCTTTAGATGAGCTTTCAGAATTGATTCCAATAAGCCATTATGAAAATCAATATGGAGAAGTGGTTGTTACTTTAAATGGTAGAGATTTAATAAACGGAGACTATTTCAATCCTATAAATGTTGAACTAGATGGGGAGAAGGGACTTGGTAGAATATATTGGTCTGATACAGGGGAAGAAATAGACCTTAAAGGCCTAGGCTCTTTGGGAGGCTATATAGATGCTAGAGATAAGGTTGTAGTGGAGTTTAGAAATAGGTTGAATATTTTAGTTGGAGAATTTGCTTCCTGCATAAATGCTCTCCATAAGTTAGGAGTCGATTTAGAAGGGCAGCAAAATCAAATAGGATTCTTTGTAATTGGCAATCCTGAGGACCCAGCCGCAACAATAAAAGTTAATCCAGAACTAGCTGATTTCAATAAAATTGCTATAGGTTTAACAGATGCAAAAAGCGATGGGAGTATAGCAAAAGCTATTTTGGATTTAAGAAACGTAAACATATTTAGAGATTATGAGGATTATATTTCTGGTAATAATAAATATAAATATGAGGATATTAATGGAAATACAATAGAAGAGATATTTGATAAGATTAAAGATAAAAATGGAACCATGAATATTGATGGGTTTTATCGAGATTTAATCCTAAGTTTAAGCATGGCAAGGGAACAGGCAAGGGACATGGTAGAAAACCAAACCATATTAACAAATCAGATAAGGGAAAGAAAACAAGAAATATCTAACGTATCCTTAGATGAGGAAATGGCAAATATGCTAAAATATCAGCACTCTTATATAGCTAATAGTAGGGTTATAAATGCTATTGATGAGATGATTGATACTATAGTTAATAGATTGGGCGTTGTTGGAAGATAGTTTGACAATTGACAGTGGACAACTTGCGGTACTTTACGAATCTTGAATGAAGAGGCGTTCTTCTCAAGTATGTAAGAGACGACCCAGTTTACAGTTCAACATATACAATTTCATGAAAGGAATGAGTAATATGCATTTCGGGTTTAATACTGCAGTACTTTCCTTATTAGCCAGTCAAAGGTCTTTATATATAGTAAACCATAATATTAGTAATATGAACACTGAAGGCTATTCGAGGCAACAAGGGGCTCAAAGAGCTACTTCTCCTTATAATTTACCTGGGATTGGCTTTCTAGGCACTGGAACGGAAATATACGATATTTATCGGGTAAGGGATTCCTATGTGGACTTTAAATATTGGAATGAAAATGCTCCAAAGGGAGAGTGGGTAATTAAGAAGGATATCCTAACCGAATTGGAGAAGTTATTTGGAGAACCTTCTAAAAGCAGTTTTAGACAATATTTAGACGATTTTTATACAGCTTTAGACAATATGAGCAAAAAACCAGCCGATTCTTCCTATAGAGAACCAGTAAGGGAAAATGCTTTAGCCCTTACTAAACATATAAATGAAACAGCATCAAGGTTACATGAATTAAGAGAAGAAACTGTAGTTTCCATAGATACTAAGGTTAGAAAGATAAATAGTATAGCTGTCCAAATTGCTTCCTTAAATAGGCAGATCTATTTTAATGAATTAGACGGTAGAAAAGCCAACGACCTAAGGGATAAAAGGGATTTATTGATAGACGAACTATCCCAAATAGTCAATGTAAGGGTAGACGAATCTAAAGATGGAAAACTTAGAGTAAATATAAGTGGTGTATCCATAGTAGATCATACTGAAATAAACTATATCAGTATGGATATGGATGACGAGGAAAATATATCCATAAGATGGAGTAATGGAAGTCTTGTTAATCTGCGTTCAGGAGAATTGAAAGGGTTATTGGATTTATATAATGGAGATGGAAAAGACAATAGTTACAGAGGAATACCTTATTATCAGAAAAAATTAAATGATTTTGCAAAAGGTTTTGCTGAGGCTTTTAATCGCCAACATGAGAAGGGATATAAGCTTGGAGGAGGTCAGGGTGGGGATTTCTTTGAATTTGATCCTCTTAATCCAGCAGCAACCATCACCCTATCCGATTTAATAATGGAGGATTTAGCAAATATTGCAGCGGCGGGTAGTGAACCTGGTAGCGCAGAGGATAATAGGAATCTATTACAATTAATAGCTTTAAGGGATAGTGGAGAATTCTTCGATGGAATTGTTGATATGGATGGGAATTCTCTACCTAAAGGAACTCCAGACGATTTCCTAAAATCCATAATTTCAAATCTTGCTGTAGATAGCATGCAAGGCAAAAGGATGTATGATACTCAGAACTTAATCCTTAAAAACATAGAGTCCAAAAGGAATTCCATATCAGGAGTTTCTTATGATGAGGAAATGGCAGATATGGTAAGATTTCAACATACCTATGTAGCTTCAGCCAGAATGATAAGTACCTTAGATGCAATTATGGATGTGACTATAAATAGATTGGGTTTAGTTGGCCGTTAGCTCGACAATTGACAATTGATAGCGGACAATGGACAACTTTTTCAATACACAACGTTTAAAATGACAATATCTTATTTCTCTGAGGCATGCAGTATAAGAATTGATCCTTGCAGGGTCTAACTTAATATAGGGCACCTCAAACATACCTATAATTGAAAGGGTTGGTAAAATGAGAGTTACAAATAACATGTTGGTAAATAACTTAGTTTATAATCTTAATCAAAACTTGAAAACCTTGGAAAAACTTCAGTATCAACTTGCCACTGGAAAGAAGTTTAGAGTACCTTCTGATGATCCAATTGGAGCAAGCAAATCTTTAAAATTTAATACAGATAAATCGAAATTAGAACAATATGAGAGAAATGTTGACGATGCTCTATCTTGGATGACGGATACAGAAGCGGCTTTAGGGGAAATAGTAGAGGTATTAAAAAGGGCAAAGGAATTGACTGTAGATGCAGCAAATGGTACAAAGACTACTGAAGATTTGCATAAGATAAAGGAAGAAATAGACCAATTAAAGGAACATTTAGTCCAAATAGCTAATACTAACTATGCAGGAAGACACATATTCAGTGGATATAAGACAGATAAACCTTTGATAACAGTAGATGAAAATACTGGTAATATTGTATATAATATAACGCTTGAATCAACTGAAGTTTTTGAATACAATGTAGGAATTTCGGAAAGGGTTAAAGTAAATACCCTTGGTGGCAAGGTGTTTGGTAGGCAAGATGAGGTTTATACTGGAGAAGTTACTCAAGGGGAGAAACCTTATTTAATTGAAGTATTTGAAGAACTATCTAATGCCTTATCAAACAATATACCTGAGGATATCCAACAAGCGCTAACCAATTTGGACAAAAGCTTAGAACAAGTCCTTGCTGTTCGATCAGAAGTAGGGGCTAAGATGAATAGATTAAAATTAACTGAGAAAAAGTTGGGAGTTCAAATACTCAATGTAAAAGAACTTTTAACTTATAATGAAGGTGTTGATGTAGCTGAAGCTTTTATGAATTTAAATGTTGCACAAAACGTATATGTTTCTAGCTTAATGACAGGAGCTAGGATAATCCAGCCTACCTTAGTGGAATTCTTAAGTTAATGGAACTATTAAAATAAATGAGGCGTAAGCCGTAGGCTTACGCCAATTCTGTATTATGGATGTTAAACGAGAAATGAGAATTGGAGGGGAAGAAATGATGCTACTACATACAAAACATTTTGGGGAAATAGAAATAAATGAGGAAAGGATTATTGATTTTCCAGAAGGGATATTGGGCTTTGAAGATGAAAAACAATTCGTAATAATTAACAATGAAGATGAAGAAAATCCATTCCAATGGCTTCAATCGGTTGCGAATCCGGATTTAGCTTTTGTAATAATAAACCCCTTCTTTGTATATCCTAATTATGAGATTGTTATTCCAGAAACTGCTCAGGAAAAATTGAAATTAAAGGATGAAAAAGATGTAGCTGTATATTCCATTGTGGTGGTACCAGAAGATATTGAAAAGATGACTGCCAATCTTTTAGGTCCCATCATAATCAACACTAAGGAAAAACTAGGGAAGCAGGTTGTATTAGACGATGATAGATATACTACAAAACATTTTGTATTCAGACAGAATAAAGAAAATAGGGGTGAATAATATGCTTATACTTTCGAGAAAAAAAGGAGAATCCATAATAATAGATGGAAACATCGAGATAAAGGTGCTAGAAATCCAAGACGGAAAAGTACAAATAGGCATAGACGCCCCTAAAAACGTTGACATTTTTCGCAAAGAATTATATAAAAGTATACAAGAGGAAAATATTGAAGCAGCAAATATTAAACTGGATATGGATCAGGTAAGCCAAATTTGGAAGAAAAAAAAGTAGAATGGGAGGAATGGACTTGACAAAAGGTGAAGGCAACAGTTCTATAGACAATAATGATCAAGCAAAAAATTCGTGGAAAATACTAGTAGTGGATACGGATAATTTTGTCCATGTGATGATAAAGGAAGTCCTGAAGGATTTTAAATTTGAGGACAAGCCTTTATCTATTTTTAGTGCCTATTCTGGTCCCGAAGCATTAAAAATACTATCTAAAAATAAGGATATTGCTTTGGTCATATTGGATTTATATATAGGAGGAAAAGCTGCTGGTTTAAAGTTTACAAGGTATATAAGAGAAGTTATAGAGAATTCAGCGGTAAGAATAGTGCTTATGACTAGTTTGGAAAATGGCAGATTAGAAAAGGATGCAATTTTAAACTATGATATAAACGGTTATGAAGAAAAAAACGAGTTATTATCTAAAAAATTACATACTGTGGTAATTTCATCCCTTAGAGCCTATAGGGATATTATGTATATAAATAACAATCGAAAGGCTATGGAGCAAATTGCAGCTTCTTCTAGCAGACTATTTGAAACTAATTCCATTACTAACTTTTTGTCAACAAGTTTCTATAATTTAAATGCTATTATCAATTCCTGTCAAGAAACCTCGGATCTTCCTATCAACGGTTTGGCTGCAATTAAGGATTTTAATGGTGATTCCTTTAGGGTTGTGGTTGGCTATGGTAGATATGAAAATTGCGTTGGAAAGCTTTTAACAGACTCTATTTCCAAAATGGATTACTATATGGTAAAAAAGGTATGTATGACTGGGAACCTTATAATAACCAATGACAAGTATGTTTCATGTTATGAAAGTTCTAGTGGAATAAAAGGGATAATCTTCATTGAACCAATGGGTAGTATCGATTATATGGACGTAGAAATATTAGACATATTCCATAAGAACATTACTGCTGCCTTTGAAATCCTATGTATTAATAAGGAGATAGAAGAAACCCAAAAGGAAATCCTATATATCCTGGGAGAAGTAATGGAGGCCCGTTCTGATGAAACTGGTAACCATGCTAAGAGGGTTTCAAAGTATAGCCAAATATTAGCTGAAAAATATGGATTATCCAAAAGGGATGTTATGCTTATTACCTTAGCAGCCCCTATCCATGATGTAGGGAAGGTAGGTATCCCGGACAGCATATTGTTAAAACCAGGAAAACTTACCCCGGAAGAATTCGAAATAGTTAAAACCCATACTACTATTGGATACAACCTCCTTAAAAACTCCAATAGAGATGTGTTAAAATCTGCAGCCATAATAGCTCATGAACACCACGAACGCTACGACGGTAAAGGCTACCCAAGAGGCCTAAAAGGAGAAGAAATCCACATATTTGGCCGTATAGTAGGAGTAGCCGATGTCTTCGATGCCCTAGGCTCACCAAGAGTATACAAAAAAGCCTGGGTAATGAATGATATTTTAAGTTATTTCAAAGAAGAAAGAGGCAAACATTTTGATCCAATTTTGGTAGACATACTTTTTGATAATTTAGACGAATTTATTGAGATAAAAGAAAAATATGATGATGGGGTAGAGCTGGAAATTTCTAATTTTGAATTATAATTTTGATGTCTTTCAAATAAAAAGAAAAAAATTTTATAAAAAATATTAAAGTAATAGTACAAACTGTCGATAATATAACTGAGTGTAAAAACTTTAATTGTGAATCGGAATGATTCACAATTGGACATTCACAATTTAAAATTCCGTCAACTTTGTTGACAACTGGCATGGATGCCAAAAAACAAAAATTCAAGGAGGAATGAGCAATGAGAATTAACAACAATCTTATGGCTATGAATGCCAACAGAGCATTAGGAATCAACAACACAGGGATGTCAAAATCCTTAGAAAAGCTATCATCAGGATTAAGAATCAACAGAGCAGGCGACGATGCAGCAGGACTATCCATCTCAGAAAAGATGAGAGCGCAAATAAGAGGACTAAACATGGCCTCTAAGAACGCTCAAGATGGTATTTCCTTAATCCAAACTGCAGAAGGTGCTTTAGATGAAGCTCATGCAATTTTACAAAGAATGAGAGAGTTAGCAGTACAAGCAGCCAATGATACTAATGAAGAGATTGATAGACAAGCTTTACAAAATGAAGTAGATCAACTACTTGATGAGCTAGATAGAATAGCAAATGACACACAATTTAACAATAAGACATTATTAAGTGGTTCTTTAGCATTAAGTGCCGATGGTAAAACTGGAGGCTTAGTATTCCATATAGGAGCTAATGCTGATCAAAATATAAGAATAGGAATAAATAGTATGAATACTACAAAAATAGGTTTTAGTGGTTCAGATGGTAGCCTTACCGCTATTAGCACACTTAAAGGTTCTGGAATAACAACCCAAGCAAAAGCGAATAATGCTATAACTACTATAAATGGTGCTATAAATATGGTATCAGCAGAAAGGTCAAAATTAGGAGCTATCCAAAACCGTTTAGAGCACACCATAAAGAACCTAGACAATGCTGCAGAAAATCTACAAGCTGCAGAATCAAGAATTAGAGACGTAGACATGGCTAAGGAAATGATGGAGTTTACTAAGCAGACTATACTACAACAGGCTTCAACTGCAATGCTTGCTCAAGCTAACCAAGTACCTCAAACAGTACTACAATTGTTGAGATAATTTATACTTAATATAAATTATCAGGGATGATGTAAAACAATTCATGGACGAATTGTAGATGAAAATTTAATATTTTCGACTCAGGGACGAGTTGATACTACCTTATTTGCTGGAGGCAAATGGGTGTATTAATTCGTCCCTTTTCGTTTGTAGAAGGTATTATAAAAGTATTATAAAAAATTAGGGCTATTGGTCATATTTATAAGTCTTTGGTACCTGTTTATAATGTTATACACATAGCACTGAAGTACTAAATAATAGAAATAATGTTAAACTATGGTTTTTTAACAAAAAATATGTTATTATTTAAACAGGTATTGACATTTGTTGATAATAATCGACAGCGCACTTTATTTATATTTTATTCGAGGAGGAGTGACTATGTTGGTTATAGGCAGGAGGCCAGGACAATATGTAGTAATTAATGATAATATAATAGTAAAGGTTGTTAGGTCAGATGAAGGAGATTTAAGACTAGCCATTGACGCACCAAGAGATATTAAAATAATTCGCGGAGAACTATATGAAAGAGAAAAATTGCAAAAGGCATTATAAATGGATTTAAATGATTTTTTTCAGGGATGAGTTAATCTATTAGTAAATCAGCAGGATGCTGGGAATTACTAATACATTAACTCATTTTATTTTGATAACAGTAGACGACACCAATCCTAGGTAGGTGGAGTCTATTAATATAAATTATGGTGAGAAAGGAAGCTCACTAAAAATTTAAGGAGGGAACTTTAATGAGTAACATGGTTATTAACAACAATTTATTAGCAATTAATGCACACAGAGCTTTAAAATTAACTGGTGGAGTTCAATCAAAAGCAGTTGAAAAATTATCTTCAGGATTAAGAATTAACAGAGCAGCAGATGACGCGGCTGGATTAGCAATTTCAGAAAAGATGAGAGCGCAAATTAGAGGATTAAATCAAGCATCTAGAAACGCTCAAGATGGTATTTCATTAATACAAACAGCTGAAGGAGCTATAAATGAAACTCATGCTATTCTTCAAAGAATGAGAGAGTTAGCAGTACAAGCTGCAAACGGAACTTATCAAGACGAAGATAGAGCATTAATTCAAAAAGAAGTTGCACAATTAATTGAAGAGCTTGATGATATAACAGTTAAAACAGAATTTAATGGAATGAAATTAGTAGACGGTTCTTTATCTGGTGAAATTACATTCCATGTAGGACCAAATGAAGACCATGCTTTCTCAGTAAGTATGGTTAACGCAAAAGCATCAGAATTAGGAGTAGCTGATGTTGATATAAGCACACAGTCAGGAGCTCAAAAAGCTATTACAACTATAAATGATGCTATAATAAAGGTTGCAGAGTTTAGAGCTGAGCTAGGAGCTGTTCAAAATAGATTAGAACATACAATTAAGAACATAGACATTTCAGCAGAAAACTTACAAGCAGCTGAATCAAGAATTAGAGACACAGATATGGCTAAGGAAATGATGAACTTTGTTAAATCTAACATATTACAACAAGCGGCAACATCAATGCTAGCGCAAGCGAACCAAGCACCACAAATGGTATTACAATTATTAAAATAATTAAGTTAAAAAGACAAAATTTAAGCCAAGGAGAGAAAATCCTTGGCTTAAATTTTGTCTTTTTTTCTTATTGTTAATTGCTTGCATCATATCTTATGTAAATAAGGAGTTTTTCGCAAAAAACAATAAATATTCATCAAACCCTGTCGATAATATATATAGACGATTTTTTGGAGGGAATTTAAATGATAATACATATATTAGACAAAACTTTAGAATATGAAAATAGGCAAGATGTTCTTGATGCTATGTTTAAAGAAATAAGCAAGATAGTAAACAGTACAGATCTTGTGTTTAGCCATTTAATTATAGATGGGCTGGAAGTATATGACGATTTTTATGATTATTTCCTAGATAATATTAAAAATATTGAAGTGGTAAAGGTGGTAACCAAAACTGTTAAGGAAACCTATGAAGAAATACTATTATCTACTATAGATTATCTAGAAAGGGCTATTCCAGAAATAGGGATACTATCTAATGAATTTTATAAAACTCCATCTAGGGAGTCCTGGGAGAAGTTAGGGGATTTATTAGAAGGGATAAAGTGGATAATGGATACCTTTATAGTAATAGATTCTAATTCTGTGTTAAAAGATGTCGTCAATAGCTATGAAGATTGGAATATGTACGCCAAGGATATATATGGATTGAATGAACTATTAAAGGAACTTGAAGAAATTCTAGAAAATAGCGATTTTGTTTCCACAGCAGATATACTATCTTATGAAATAATACCTTTATTTGAAAACATGAAGAAAAAATTGGAGAAATTGATTGCAGAAGAGGTGGAAATAGATGATTTTAATTGATAACGTAAATATTCTTAAACTTGCCTATCCCAATTTATGGAATAGGCTAAAATCTTTAGAGGACACCATAACAACTTCCCCTATTCATGTAGAAGAAGCTAGAAAAGGGGATAAAACCATATGGATAGAAAAAGATGATAAGAAACTTTATCTCCACAGCAAATATAATCCTATCAAGGAAGCAGAAGCTATTATAGAAGAATACGAGGAAGTAGAATCAGATACTACAGTCATTTTCTATGGAACTGGTATGGGCTATCACATAGATTTATTTTTGCAAAGACATCCGGATGTAAACTATTATATATATGAACCCATACCAGAGTTACTTTACACCTATTTAAGCCATAAATCATTGAAAAAATTACCTTCATTAAAAATGAAGGATTTGATATTGGCAGATAACGAGGTTGAGGCTAGAAATTTTTTTAATCAATTGATAGATAAAGCAAGTGGTAGATATATACACGTAGTTTTAAGTAGCCATAAAAACATTTTTACAGAGGAATATGAAAAGTTTCTTGAATTATTCAAGAAAACTTTAAAAGATAAAAAATCTAGCATTGGTATTAATTTAGCTTTTCAAAAAAGATGGATATTAAATAGCATGAAAAATTTCAAGGTAGTACTAAGTACCCCAAATATTTTACTGGAAAAGAAGGGAGCTTTTAAAGGGAAACCTGCTATAATTGTAGCAGCAGGACCTTCTTTAAATGAAGAGATTGAGAATATAAGATATATAAAGGAAAAGGGACTAGCTTATATATTTAGCGTTGGTTCAGCTATAAATACATTAATATACCACAATATATATCCAGATGCAGCTACTACATATGACCCTGGTAAATTTAACCATAATGTATTTAAAAAAATTAAGGAAAAAGGAATAAAGGACATTCCAATGATATTTGGTTCAAGTGTTGGATATGAAACTTTAATAGATTATCCTGGGGAAAAATATCACATGATAACAAGCCAGGACCCGGTTTCCAATTATTATTTAAAAAGCAAAGATGGAAATACAATAAACATAGTTCATGATGCTCCATCTATTGCGGTGGTAACGGTGCAGCTATTGTATGAACTAGGTTTTAATCCTATAATATTAGTAGGACAGAATTTAGCCTATAAAGGCAAAAAGCGACACTCAGAAGGAGTGTATTATAGTAAGGATGTTACAGACAAGGAAGTTGAAGAGGGCATATGGGTTAAGGATGTGTATGGTAACGAAGTATTGACCAATGAAGGTTATAATAACATGAGATTGCAGATGGAACATTACATAAAAACCCTACCAAATATAAAAGTAATAAATACTACAAAGGGTGGTGCCCACATAGAAGGAGCAGATTTTAAAGAGTTATCATTAGTAATGGAAGAATATTTAAAAGAAAAGGTTGTGGAGGACGATTGGCTAGAAGGCAATAGAACACAATATGATAAAGAATATTTAAGGCTTCAATCGAAAAAGATGGACAGAGCTTATAAAAGAGCTTTTAAGCTTATGGATGAATATTATGATATATTAAATACTATTGAAAGATTGATTAAGAATCAAAACTTTAATCAAGCAGAAAAGACCTATGTAAAACTTGATAAAGCACTGAGAAAGATAGAGAGAAATGATTATTTTGCAACTTTTGTTTTACCAATGAATAGAGTTCAATATGAGTTGTTAGCTAATAGTATAGACAGTTTAAATGAAGAAAGAAATCCAATAGAAAAGGGTAGGAGAATAGTAGAAAGTTTTAAAAGATTTATGGATTTATGTAAAGAAGGTATAGATAAAATAGATGATGTTTATAGTGAAATCAAAACTGATATAGAAGAATTTTTATATAGAAGCACAGATAGCGAGGGATTATAATGCTAAATGATAAAACAATACTTGTAACAGGCGGTACAGGTTCTTTTGGACATAAGTTTGTAGAAATGGTTTTTAAAAAATATAAACCTAAGAAGATAATAATATATTCAAGAGATGAATTTAAACAGGATATGATGAGAAAGAAATTTAAGGAACATAGTAAAGATCTAAGGTTTTTTATAGGAGATGTAAGGGATAAAGAAAGATTATATAGAGCTTTTGATGGGGTGGACTATGTAATACATGCAGCTGCGATGAAACAAGTTCCCGCTTGTGAGTATAACCCATTTGAGGCTA
Source organism: Tepidimicrobium xylanilyticum (assembly GCF_900106765.1). NCBI lineage: Bacteria > Bacillati > Bacillota > Tissierellia > Tissierellales > Tepidimicrobiaceae > Tepidimicrobium > Tepidimicrobium xylanilyticum. Next base: position 245,822 of record NZ_FNNG01000001.1, on the reverse strand, counting down.
TAAAGACCAATATACATGGTGCTCAAAATGTTATAGATGCAGCGTTAGATAGAGGAGTTAAGAAGGTTATTGCCTTATCAACCGATAAAGCTGTAAATCCTATAAATTTATATGGTGGGACCAAGTTGGTATCGGACAAGCTGTTTATATCAGCCAATGCATATTCTGGTGGAAAGGGTACAAGATTTGCAGTAGTAAGATATGGTAATGTAGCAGGAAGCCGTGGTTCAGTAATACCTTTTTTTAAACAGCTCATAGAATCTGGGGAGAAAAAGCTACCTATAACAGATTTTCGCATGACAAGGTTTTGGATCACATTAGAGGAAGGTGTAGGATTAGTATTTAAGGCATTAGATGAAGCAAAAGGTGGAGAAACCTATATTTCAAAAATACCTTCATTTAAAATTACCGATTTAGCCAAAGCCATGAACCCTAATGCAATTTTAGAAGAAGTAGGCATTAGAGAAGGAGAAAAGCTTCATGAAGTAATGATTGCAAAAGATGACTCTAGAATGACCTATGAGTATGAGAAACATTATATAATATACCCACATTTTGACTGGTGGAGTTCAGAAAGACATTTTACCAATGGTGGAAAATCAATTGAAGAAGGCTTTGAATATAATTCAGGAACTAATACCGAGTGGTTAAATGTTGAAGATTTAAGGAAATTGTTGATAGAGTTAGGTATGATGCCTCAAATAGATGCTTATTCTGAACAGATAGCTGTATCCAAGGAATAACAATCATATTGGAATTTGATTTTGAAATGGTGAGTAAAATGACATATAATGAAGAGATAATGCTAATGGATAAATTGTTTGATGAATTATATCCAATTTGCAGAAGTATAACAGGAGAGGGATTAAGGAAGAGTTTACAGATTATTAGCGAGTATGTGCCCTTGAACATATTGGAATTCAATACTGGAGAAAAAGTCCTTAATTGGGAAATTCCACAAGAATGGGTAATAAGAGATGCTTGGATTAAAGATGAAAAGGGAAATAAAATATTAGATTTTAATGAATGTAATTTGCATATTATTAATTATAGTGCTTCGATAAATAAAGAAATGAGTTTGGAAGAACTTTTACCACATATCTATACAAAACCAAGTTTGCCAAATGCAATCCCATATGTTACGTCATATTATAACAGAAGATGGGGGTTTTGCATGACACATTCCCAATATGAGGGATTAGAACCAGGAGAATACCATGTATTCATAGACAGTGAATTTATTGATGGTAAATTAAGTATTGGGCATACATTGTTAGAAGGTGAAAGTAAAAAGGAAATATTGATATCATCATATTTATGTCATCCATCTCTTGCAAATAATGAATTGAGTGGACCAATTGTTTTAGCGTTTTTATACAACAGGATAAAAAATTGGGAGAAGAGAAACTTTACATATAGATTCGTGCTTAACCCAGAAACCATTGGTAGTATTGCTTACCTATCAAAGTATGGAAAGCATTTAATGGACAATTTATATTTTGGACTGGTATTAACATGCCTAGGAGGAGCTACTAATCTTAGCTATAAAAAATCTAGAAGGGGAGATGCACCTATAGATGAACTAGCAGACCATTTATTTAGTAAAGGAGAGATTGAGGGTCATATTCGAGAGTTTACTCCCTGTAATGGCTCTGATGAAAGGCAATATTGCTCACCAGGTTTTAACTTGCCAGTAGGACAAATGGCAAGACTTGTGTATGGAACATATAAAGAATATCACACCTCTTTAGATAACAAAGAGTTAATGGGGATTGAAAATATTTATAAAAGCCTAAATGAAATTGAATTGATATTAAAAGCTAATGAGTATAACGGATACTATATAAATAGGTTTCCTTATGGGGAAATTAAGTTGGATAAGTATGATTTATATCCAGATATGAATGGACCGACAACTAGTATGTATTCCAATCGTAGAAAAAGAGATGGTAGATTTGAGTTAAATTGTATATTGATGATTTTAAATTATTCTGATGGTCAACATACATTAATAGATATTGCGGACAAATGTAATTGTAGCATATTAGACCTTATACCTATTGTCGAAAAGCTAAAAGATAAAAAAGTGTTATTGGGTCCATATTATTCAAAAAGGAGTTTGAATATATGAAAGTATTATTTTTGACTGGTTCTCATCCAAGGCATATGTATATAGCAAAAAAACTATATGACAATCAATATTTAGATGGTTTGTTAATAGAAAAAAGGGAAAACTTTGTGCCGCAGCCACCAGAGGGATTATGTGATTTAGACAAAAACAACTTTATAAGACATTTTAAGGATCGAGAAGAATCCGAGGCAAAGTTTTTTGGTAAAATTACAGATGTAATTTTCAATGATTCTGTACGAAAAATAAAAGTGAATAAAGAGCAGTTAAATAGCGATAAAGTTAAAAAGTGGATATGTGATTTTAATCCGGACGTAGTATTAAGTTATGGAATTCACAAGTTAAGTAACGAATTTCTTTCTATTCTTCCTGCATATTCTTTTAATATTCACGGGGGCTTATCTCCTTGGTTTCGTGGGAATATCACCCTATTTTGGCCTTTCTATTTTCTAAAACCAAACTGGGCAGGAATGACTGTTCATTACTTAACTGAAAGAATTGACGGTGGAGACATTATCCATCATTCAGTACCTAAACTTTTTAAAGGTGACGGTGTACACGATGTAGCTTGTAGAGCTGTTATACAAGTTGCAGAAGATTTGATAGCCATATTAAAGTTGATTGAGGAAGGAAAGAAATTAAAAGGGGTACCACAGGGTACTTTAGGGAAACTATTCATCAGTTCTGATTGGAAACCTCAACATTTAAGATTGATTTATAATACCTTTAATAATGATATTGTTGATAGATTTTTAGATGGTGAATTAGGATATGATGAACCTAAACTGGTGAGAGCATTTTAAATATATAACAAGGTGATCAAAATGAATACATTAGCAATAAACGGTGGAAAACCTGTAAGGGATACCTACTTACCCTACGCTCAACAATGGGTAGATGAGGAAGATGTTGGGGAAGTAGTAAAGGTACTAAAATCTGATTTTCTCACTACAGGTCCGAAAATAGAAGAATTTGAAAAGCGTTTTGCAGATTATGTAGGAGCCAAATATGCAGTTTCTATATCCAATGGTACAGCTGCATTACATGCAGCTTGTTTTGCAGCAGGTATAAAAGAAGGCGATGAAGTAATAACTAGTCCTATAACTTTTGCTGCCTCTGCTAATTGTGTACTATATCAAGGTGGGAAACCCATATTTGCAGATATAGATCCTAAAACCTACAATATAGATATAGAAGATGTTGAAAGAAAGATCACTAAGAAAACAAAAGCGATTATTCCAGTAGATTTTACTGGACAACCTGTTGATATAGATGGAATAAATGAAATTGCAAAGAAATACGGTTTAGTGGTAATAGAAGATGCAGCCCATTCTTTGGGGGCGGAATACAAGAGCAAGAAAATTGGTTCATTAGTAGATATAACCACTTTTAGCTTTCATCCAGTTAAGCACATTACTACTGGAGAAGGCGGCATGATTACTACTAATGATGAAAAACTTTATAATAAACTGAAGTTGTTCAGGACTCATGGGATAACAAGGGATAAAGAGATGCTGCAAAATAAAGATGAAGGTCCATGGTTTTATGAGCAATTAGAATTAGGTTATAACTATAGAATGACAGATATTCAAGCAGCACTTGGCATTAGTCAGTTAAATAAAATAAATGGGTTTCTGAAAAGAAGAAGGGAAATTGCAAAAAAGTATGATGAGTATTTAAAAAATATAGATGGAATTATACTACCATATCAGGAAAGCTTTTCTAAATCAGCTTGGCATTTATATGTAATTCAGCTGGAATTGGAAAAGTTTAAGGTAGGTAGAAAGGAAATATTTGAAGCTTTACAAGCTGAAAATATAGGTGTTAACGTTCATTATATACCAGTCTACTACCATCCCTATTATAAAAGATTAGGATATGAAAAAGGATTATGTCCTAATGCAGAAAAATTGTATGAAAGAATTATAACTCTGCCTTTATATCCTAAGATGAAAGATAAGGACATAGAGGATGTAGTAAATGTTATGGATAAGGTTTTAAAATATTACAGAAGGTAGTTGAAGTTTATGAAAGTATTATTTACAGCTATAGGTAGAAGAGTCCAACTGATAAAACACTTTAAGGAATACCACAGGATTATAGGAGTAGATATAGAAGAGTTAGTACCAGCAAAATACTTTGTAGATGCCTTTTATAAAGTTCCTAAATGGAATGAGGAGGATTATTTAGATGTTCTTTTAAGTATTTGCGAGAAAGAGAGAGTTGACATGATTATTCCTTTATTTGAAAAGGAATTCATATCATTATGTGAAAATAGAAAAAAGTTTAATGAAATAGGTACAGCACTTATATTGAGCGATAAAAAAATAATTGAAACATTTAATGATAAATGGAAAAGTTATAAGTTCTTTATGAGCAATAACATAGATACTCCTATGACTTATAGCAAACAGGAGTTGAAGGATTGTAATTTCCCGTTAATTATTAAGCCAACAGATGGAGCAGGTAGTAAAAATGTCTTTAAAATAAAGGATGAAAAGGAACTAAACTTCTTTATTGATTACATAGAAAATCCAATTATACAAGAGTTTGTTGAAGGTACTGAATACACAATAGATGTACTGTGTGATTTAGATGGAAATGTAATTTCAATAGTGCCAAGACAAAGAATAGAAGTTAGAGCAGGAGAAGTGTCAAAGGGTAGAACCGTAAAAGACATGGCTATAATAGAAAGAACTCTAGAATTATGTAATAAGCTAAAGATTGATGAAAATATAAAACCAATAGGACCACTAACCATTCAATGTATTGTAGATTTAAAGGGGAATATAAAGTTTATAGAAGTAAACCCAAGGTTTGGCGGCGGCGTGCCATTATCTTTTGAAGCAGGAGTAGCCTATGCCGAATTATTGAGGAAAATGGTTAAAGGCGAGGAGATTCTACCTATTATAGGTGAATTCAAAGAGTTAACCATGTTAAGATATGATGAAGCAGTATATATATAGGGGGAAATATGATAAGGTTAGTAATATTCGATCTAGATGATACTTTATATAATGAAAGGGACTTTGTTTATAGTGGATTTATGGAAGTGGCCACATACTTATCTAATAAATATGGAATAAGTAAAAATATATTGTTTGATGATATGGTAAATATTCTGAATTCTCGAGGAAGGGGAAAAATTTTTGACCAAATATGCGAAAAATATCATTTAAAGGAGAAAATTGAATATTTGGTTGAATTATATAGATATAATAATCCAAATATATCCCTTTATGAGGATGCTTATAAAGTATTAGAAATATTTAAAACCAAATATAAATTAGGACTTATAACTGATGGATACAAGGGAGCGCAATGGAATAAGATTAGAGCTTTAAATATTGAAAAATATATGGATAAGATTATCGTCACAGATGACTATGGGAAAGACTATTGGAAACCCAGTGTAAAACCATTTCAAATTATGCTAGATTATTTTGATGTGAAAGCAAAAGAAACTGTTTACATAGGTGATAATCCAAATAAAGATTTTATTCCTTGTAAAAAATCAGGAATTAATTCTGTTAGAATAATTCGTTCTATAGGAGATTATATGGGTATCGTGGTAGATGAAAAATATGAGGCAGATTATCGTATAAAATCTTTGTTAGAGTTAGAAAAAATACTGGAGGAAATACAATGAAGATATTATGTATAGTCCAAGCAAGAATGGGCTCTGAAAGGTTACCCAAAAAGGTTATTAAGCCCATATTAGGTCAACCAATGATAATTTATACTCTAAATAGGCTTAAAAAATCTAAATATATTGATGAACTGGTATTAGCCACAAGTGTAGAAAAAGCGGATGATCCATTGGTTAATGTAGTGAAAAGTCAAGGATATAAAATATTTAGAGGGGATGAAAAAAACGTTTTAAAACGTTTTGTAGATACATATGAAAAATATGGTGGGGATATTATTGTCAGAATAACGGGAGATTGTCCCTTGATAGATCCTATTATTGTAGATAATGTTATTACCTATTTTTTGTCCAATGACTATGATTATGTTAGATTAGACGTTCCAGATAGCTTTATTAGAGGTTTTGATGTGGAAGTATTTACTTCTGAAACCTTATTAAAAGTTTGGGAAAAAGTTTCTTCCTTAGAAGAATCCAATAGATACAAAGAACATGTAACCTTGTATATATATGAAAATCCAAATGTATTCAAAGTAGGCAGTGTAAAGGGAAGTGAATTTTATAGTAAAAGCTATAGGCTGTCAGTGGATACTATAGAAGACTTTAAAGTAGTGGAAGCCATATTGAATCACTTTCAAGATGAATATGTGGAAGCTAAAGAAATAGTGAAGTTTTTAGATGAGAATTCAAACATAGCAGATATAAACAAAGATGTTAAGCAGAAAGAAGTGTAGGAGAGTAATATGAAAGCGGTAATCTATGCCAATGGTTCTTCTACCATTGGTCTCGGACATATAATGAGAACATTGACTATAGCTAAGGAATTAAAGAAGAAAGGGATATTAGTTGAGTATATTACTGATAGAAGCGACAAAAATGCTGTAAAGTTAGTAAAAGATGGTGGATTTAATATAATTCATGTAGCAAATATCTTGGACTACTTGCTGAGTTTTAAAAGCCTAATATATGATTTAGCAATAATAGATGATTATAATATTGAAGAACATGATATAAACAAATTCTATAATATAGCAGGAAAAATCGTATACATAGATGATTTAGTCAAGTTCAAAGAATATAATATGGATTTGTTAATTAATACAAGTATAGAGGCTTTAAATATTGAATATAAAGGGAAAACAAAAAAATTGTTAGGTCCTAAATATGCTTTATTAAGAGATGAATTTAAACAAATAAAATATAAACTACCAAAACCTAATGTGGAAAGAATAATGATTACATTAGGTGGTGGAGATGAGAACAATTTTACAAAATATATTTTAGATATGCTTTTGGATAATTATGTAGATATAGAATATGATGTTGTGCTAGGTAACTCCTATAAATATAAAGATTTTATGATTAAGAATTATAGGCACGAAAATATTAATTTTTACATAAACACGAATAATATGGCGGGAATAATGTTAAATTGTGATTTAGCCATTTCTGCAGGAGGCAATACATTATACGAACTATGTGCTTGTGGGACGCCAACCATAGCAGCAATCATAGCAGATAATCAAATAAAATTTGTTCAAGGAGTATCTAGAGAAACGGAAATAGATTATTTGGATTTAATTGATAAAGATCTACTAATTGAAAAATATAATTTTATAAATATAGTTGAAAAAAATATTGAGAATTATAGCCATAGAATTAAAACTTCAAAACAGATGTTAAGTTTGGTAGATGGACAAGGAAGCAAGAGAATAGTAGATGAGATTATGAAATTATTTTAGTTGATGGACAGTTATTCTAAGCTAAGTTAGAAGTCTCGTTTTCCTATAAAGATTGGAGGGAGAATATGGACAAGTATATAGAAATAGCTGGAAGAAAAATAGGAGATAGCTATCCAGTATTTATAATAGCAGAAATGTCAGCGAATCATCTTCAAAGTTACGATAGAGCAGTGGAAACTATAAGAAAAGCTAAATGGGCTGGAGCAGATGCTATAAAACTTCAAACCTATACACCAGATACTATAACCATAAACTGTGATAATGAATATTTTCAAATAAAGCAAGGAACTATTTGGGATGGCACTACCTTGTACAAGCTATATGAAGAGGCATATACCCCTTGGGAATGGCAGCCAAAATTAAAAAAGGTAGCGGAAGAAGAAGGGTTAATATTTTTCTCATCGCCTTTTGATAATACTGCTGTAGATTTTTTAGAAGAAATGAATGTACCAGCGTATAAAATAGCATCTTTTGAAATAACGGATATTCCCTTTATTGAGTATATAGCATCAAAGGGTAAGCCAATTATAATATCTACAGGAATAGCTACCTTGTCAGATATAGAAGAAACTTTAGCAGCCTGTAAAAGGATGGGCAATAGTCAAATAGCTCTTTTGAAGTGTACATCGGCCTATCCGTCGCCAATGGAAGACATAAACCTGAAAGTTATACCAAATATGAAGGATACCTTTAACACAATAGTTGGCCTATCAGACCACACCTTAGGCCATACAGTAGCTTTAGGAGCAGTAGCGTTGGGAGCAAAAATCGTAGAAAAACATTTTACCCTAGATAGAGCAGATGGAGGACCTGATGCCAAATTTTCCATGGAACCAGATGAATTTAAGGAGATGGTAGAAAGAATACGAGATTTAGAAAAAGCTTTAGGACAAGTTACTTATGAATTAACAGAAAAACAAAGAAATAGCAGAGAACATTCCAGATCCTTATTTGTGGTAAAGGATATTAAAAAGGGAGAAGTTTTCACCCATGAAAATGTAAAAAGTATTAGACCGGGATTTGGATTGGCAACTAAGTATATAGATGATATATTGGGGAAAAGAGCTAGATGTGATATAAAAAAAGGCACTCCTATGAGTTGGGATTTGGTGGAGTGAGGGGAGGATTATAAATGAAGGTGGTTCTCACGTATGGCACTTATGATTTATTACATATAGGACATATAAACTTGTTAAGAAGAGCTAAAGCACTAGGCGACTATTTAATAGTAGGGTTATCTACAGATGAGTTTAATGCAGTAAAAGGGAAAAAAGCCTATCATAGTTTTGAAGAAAGAAAAATACTTCTAGAAGCTATAAAATATGTAGATTTGATTATAGAAGAAAGAAGTTGGGAAGATAAAAGGAAACATATAAAAGAATATAATGTTGATATTCTCGTAATGGGTTCTGATTGGGAAGGGAAATTTGATGACTTGACAGATTTATGTGAAGTGATATATCTTCCAAGAACTGAAGGGATTTCTACTACTAAGATAAAAGAAGATTTAAAAAATGCTTAAGACAATGGGGGATAGAGATGAAAAAAATACTAATATTTGGAGCTAGTGAGGGTGGCAGAAAAGTCACAAAAATGTTAAGAAAAGATAATGTTGAAATACTAGCATACGTTGACAATGATAGAAAAAAAGTTGGACAAAAGATAGAAGGCAAGGAAGTAATCCCTCCTGAAAGAATTAATGAGTTTAATTTTGATTATATTTTGCTTGCAAGTATGTATTTTAATGAAATATTTTATCAATTGATAAATATGGGAATTCATGAAAGTAAAATTATCAAAATTTATGGATTAAATACGAGTGCTTCTAAGAGCAAAATAAAGAATATGTATAATAGACATTGTTTAAAAAGACAAGAATATAAAAATATAATTATAGATGAAGAGTTACATAATGTTATAGAGAATTATTTTATTTGTGATATGAACAGATTTTATAATGAAAGAAATTATGATTTTTATAACTATCCAGATTATATTCTCCAAGGAATTGATTATGTTCGATTATCTACAGTAGAATTAATTTCTAGAGAAATAAGAGAAAGGAATATAAGTGGTGCTGTTGCAGAATTAGGAGTTTATAAGGGTGATTTTTCAGCTTTTATCAGCAAGTTATTTACTGACCGAGATTTATTTTTATTTGATACATTTGAAGGTTTTCATAAAGATGATGTTGAGTTTGAACATAGACGAGGTTTTTCTAAGTCTAAACCTAGACACCTTGAAGATACGAATATTGACTTAGTTATTAGTAAATTGTCGCATATAGATAACTATTACATTATAAAAGGATATTTTCCAGAAAGTACTGTTAGATTAAAAAATATAAATTTTGCTTTTGTAAGTATTGATGTCGATTTATATAAACCAACTTATGCAGGGTTGAAATTTTTCTACGAAAGACTTTCTAAAGGAGGTTATATCCTAGTTCATGATTATAATTTTCCTACATATAGCGGGGTAAAAGAGGCAGTTAGAAAGTTTTGCGATGAAATGGGAATAAATTATGTTCCCTTAAGCGATTATTTTGGAAGTGCTGTTATAACCAAATAAATATATGTTTAGTACGATATGAAAGGAATGTTATTTATGAAAAGAACAGTTTTATTTGGAGCTTCTAAAAGAGGACAAGTTGCGTATGATAAATTAAAAGACGATATTAATATAGTGGCTTTTGTTGATAATGATAAAAATAAGCAAGGAACAAATTTTTGTGGGTTAAAAGTATATAACCCGGAAATATTAAAAGATAACGATTATAATGTAATTATTAGTAGTATGTATGATATAGAGATTGTAAAGCAATTAATTGAGTATGGTGTAAAGAAATTTTCTATATTTGAAATAGTTAATGACAATTTTGAAGTAAAAAAATTTAATTACTCTAATATAGACGATTTTTCCATTAATCCAAAGCGCATTACTTTAGTAATTGAGAATCATTCTGGCTCTAATACATTTGCATTATTGAAAAAAGCAAGTGAAAATATATTAAGAAAGTATGAAATTATTGCTTTAGATAAAAATGTTAAAAATGAGGATTATTATTATAATATATTAACTAGCAAAATGTTTATTTATACCCACGACTCATCATATGACGGGAATAGAATAAATGTGCAGCTATGGCATGGTTTTCCTTTAAAAGGATTATCTTATATGAGTAATTACTTAGAAGATAAAAAGAAAAAAACAAATCAAAAAGAGTGGGAAAAACTAAACTTAATTGTATCTTATTCCCAGACCTATACTACATTAATGAATGCTTGCTATGGGGTTAATGGAGATAAATATGTTATTACAGGGATGCCAAGGAATGATTTGTTATTAAATTCAAATGGTAAAAAGTTGTTGTCAGAAGTGCTAGATGTAGATTTAATTGGGAAAAAAATTGTGTTTTATATGCCTACTTTCAGAAAAACTATTTATGGACAGGAAAATGGTGTTGCAGATAAGTTTAATATTTTAGACGTAGATGATTTTGATTATAAGGATTTTGACAATTTTCTGAGAAAAAATAACATACTTTTAATATTGAAATATCATCCATTCCATGTTGAACAAGCTAAAGGCTTTCTTGCAAATAAGAAGGTTAACAATTTATATATACTTGAAGATAATCATTTGAGGGATGAAGAAATAGATTTATACGAAGTTTTAAATGCTGCAGATCTATTAATTACTGACTATTCATCTATTTATTTTGACTATTTGCTCTTAGAAAGGCCTATAATATTTACGCCGTTAGATTTAGAAGAGTATGAAAAAAATAGAGGTTTTTTATTAGAACCTTATGATTTCTGGGCTCCGGGACCAAAATGTTATACTTTTGAGCAATTAACTGAAGAGATTCTAAAATGCTTAAATGATAATGGTTATTATCAAAAGGAAAGACAAACGATTTGTAATATAGTCCATCATTATAAAGATGCAAATTCTAGCGAGAGGGTATGGAAGTTGATTGATGAATTAATGGAAAATAGCTGAAAGGATTGATTTCATGAATAAAAAATCTATATCCTGTATTATACCCTGCCATAATTGCCAAGACTATATCTATAAAACAGTAGACAGTCTAATAAACCAAACTATAAAACCACTAGAAATTATATTAGTAAATGATGCTAGTACTGATAATACTTTAGATGTATTAAAACAAATGGAGGTTAAACATCCTAATGTTATTAAAGTTATTGACCTAGAAACAAACAAGGGCCCTTCTTATGCTAGAAACTTTGGAGTAGAAAATTCAAAAGGAGAATATATACTTTTTTTAGACTCAGATGATATTGCAGAACCATTTCTTATAGAGAAGTATTTATTTAAGTTAAACGAATTAAATAAGAAGGAAGATGATTACATACTATGTTTTAGTGGATATATTCAGGTAAATGAAAAGGACGAGGAAATAAGCGATGTTGTAAGAGGAATACAAGTTGAACCAGAAGAGATTTTAGGTTATCAGCTTACAAGAAACTACATCTCAACATCTGGAGTGCTAATAAAAAAAGATTATTTTTTAAAGACTGGTGGCTTTAATGAGGAAATTAGATATTCCGAGGACTGGGATTTGTGGCTTAGGTTGGCTCAGTATGGAGGATTTGCCTATGTGGATGAACCTTTGGTAAAAATCAGGAGACATGGGAGTAATCTATCTTCTAAAATTGGCAAAATGTTGGGAGCAGAAAGGGCTGTATTAAAGCAGTATAGCATAGATTTTATAAAAAATGCCATATTTAAACGTAAGTTAAGCTTTCAAAAAAATGTTGTAGACTTTGTTTCTGTATTATTTAGACTTGATTACTGGGAAGAAGGTTTTACTGAACTAAAGAGCTTGCTTAGCGAAGGTTATGATTTTTATAATTTATATTTCTACATAGGATTATATTATTTAAAACATAAAAATATTGCTAAAGCATTAGACTATTTTATAAAGACCATAAATATAAAAGAAAATCACGGAGCAGCTTTAAATAATATAGGAGCTATATATTTGTATTATGGGAAGAATCAGTTAGCAGAGAAATATTTGAAACTAGCCATAGAATATTTTCCAGCCTATATGGATGCAAGTCATAATTTGGGGTTATTGAACAGAACAAGTTTATCTTTAGAGGATTTAAAATTTACTTGGAGAGAACTAAGAGAAGTTTTAACCAAGTATACAGGATAAAATACAAACAGAGGTGTTATTATGAAAAAAAGAATAAAAAAAGCTGTAATTCCAGCAGCAGGATTAGGGACTAGATTTTTGCCTGCTACAAAGGCTCAGCCTAAAGAGATGCTGCCCATCGTGGATAAGCCAGCAATCCAATATATTGTAGAAGAGGCTGTTCAATCAGGTATTGAAGATATATTAATTATTACAGGAAGAAACAAAAGAGCCATAGAAGACCATTTTGACAAGTCTGTGGAGTTAGAACTAACGCTCGAAGAAAAGGAAGACAGAGAACTATTGGATTTAGTACGAAATATTTCTAGTTTAGCTAACATTCACTATATAAGACAAAAAGAACCGAAAGGTTTAGGACATGCTATATACTGTGCAAAGACTTTCATTAATAATGAACCTTTTGCAGTATTATTAGGCGATGATATTGTAGATTCCAAAACTAAACCATGCTTACAGCAATTGATTGATATATATAATGAATACGGCACCAGCATAATTGGAGTCCAAGAAGTACCTAAAGCCGATGTATCTAAATATGGGATTGTGTCGGGAAAAATGGTAGATGAAAGATTATATAAAGTAAACAATCTTGTTGAAAAACCAAGCATAGAAGATGCACCTTCAAATATTGCCATATTAGGAAGGTACATTATTGAACCAGAGATTTTTGAAATTCTTGAACATACTAAGGCCGGTGCAGGTGGTGAAATTCAATTAACCGATGCATTAAAAGAATTGTCTACAAAACAAGATGTTTATGCTTATATTTTTGAAGGTAGGAGGCATGATATAGGTAACAAATTAGGCTTTTTACAAGCAACAGTGGAATTTGCATTGAAAAGAGAGGATTTAAAGGATGAATTTATATCTTTTTTAGAGAATATAATATCAAAATAAGATTAAGAGGTGCTAAATTTGATACTGCAATTTGATTCGTAATTAACTCGTTTAGAGATGAATAATGCCTTATAAAAATGTAGTATTATACCATTGGTGGACCATAATTAATAAAGTCATTTATCTAATCTTTAATTATAGACCTAGAAAGTTTATCGGAGGATAGTATTATGGCAAAAGAATATGATTTTTCTATGTATGGGCATCCAAGCATATATAAAGATGTGGAAAGAAAATTACATGTTTATTTTACTGAACCAGAGCCAGGAATCAATGAAAATACTGGAATCCTTTTATTAATACCTGGATTTGGTGGTAATTCTCAATCAAACGTATACAAAAAGATGAGAAACGTTTTTGCAGACAAGCATAATCTAGTTGTTGTGCAATGTGATTATTTTGGATGGGAGTTTATGCAAAAGCCTAATAATATTACACTAAATGTCTCAAAAGATAGTTTATTACAAATTTTCACAGCTAAAGAAGTAAATTATATCTTCAAGGACAATAATTATTTTGAAAGATTAATTGAGATATGCGGGAAGTATGGTTTTTCGATTACTTGTGATGAAAAGTTAAATGAAGATTTATCAAATTTTAATGATATGGGACTTATGCAAGCGATCGATAACATCACTGCTGTAATTACAGTTATAGAAATTATAAAAGATAATAATTACAAGTTTGACGAAGGTAAAATAATAGCATATGGCCATTCTCATGGAGCATATTTGGCCTATTTGTGCAATGCATTTACTAAGGATTTATTTACACTTATCATAGACAACTCTGCTTGGCTTTTTCCAGCATATTTAAAAAGTGATAGGTATGTGAATACATATTATAATAATGTTCTAATAACCACAAAGTTTAGTTATTTAGCTAAGAATATTGATTATGATGAGGAAATATTAAATTTACAATTCTTATATAAGAATTTTGATAATAAGTGTAATATAATTTGTTACCACGGTACGGATGATAATTTAATTTCAAATGTGGATAAAAAAAAATTTGGCTTAAATATAAATAATTTTGTTTATGAGGAAATATCTTTAGAGAAAGTAGATGGAGAAATTTTCAAAAATACTAACCATGGCTTAGGTTCAGACCATCTGAAATTATTTGATTATACTATGGAAAATGGTAAATTTAATTTCCACAATGCAAAAAATATAGAGTTGGATACTGTTGAATATAATACAAACAAAAATAGATATCGCATTGATTATATCAATGTAGTACCTAGACTAGAGATTCAAGGTATATAAATACCTACAAAAAAGAAAAATGAAATATAGAAAGGAGCTGGTCCAGTGGATATACCAGCATTATCAATAAGTCTTAATCAGATGAAGGTACAACTTCAGGCTAGTACCTCTGTAATGAAAATGGCAATGACTGCTGCTAGTGAGCAATCTATTGATCTGCTACAAATGTTAGAAGCAAATACTAAAATGATGGAGCAGTCAGTAAATCCTCATATTGGAAGGAATATAGATATTAAATTATAGATAGTATAAGCTTAATCAGGTATGTTATTATATAATTACAAAGATACTTTGAGATGATGGAGGAGCTATATTACATAAGAAACTAGACAAACTCTAGTTTCTTTTTTCTTATCAAAAGCACGAATCCAAAACCATGTATTTTTATATGGATATGAAGTACTTTAGAAGCGCTGAAAATGAAAATATACATGAAAAGTATTTGGACATGAGGTGGGAATGGGAAGAATTGCTTAGTAGGGGTAATTCTGCTATTTTGAGTTTTATGAATAAAACAATGAGTGAGAAATCAAAAAGTAATTTGGAATTTTCAAATTATATGACAATTAGTACAAATATCTGACGAAAAATTCAGAATCTTGTGCTGTTCAAAAGAATGCGTTTCAAATATAATTTAAATTACAGACATTGAGTTAACATAATCGACTTTAAAATACAATTTTAATAGAGGGATATATATGAATAGAAGGTTGTATAATATTTTATTTTATATTTATGAAAATCCCCAGAATCTCTCAATAGAGTTTTTAGCAGAAAAATTAGGTATTTCTGAGAGGACTTTAAATAGTGATATAGATATTTTAAATAAAATTTTATTCGAGAATAAGTTGGGAGTAATTGAAGCTAAAAACGGATATATAAACTATTCTGGAAATAGTGTAGATATAAAGGCATATTTGGAAGCCTTAGATTTTTATGAGTATACTCTAACCAAAGAAGAGAGGATTATCGTTGAAGTATTATTATTGCTATTCGTTCAAGAGAAGATAATATTGTCTGATATGGCAGACATAATGCATGTATCCCGTTCTTCTGTCATTGGAGATCAAAAAGTTTTGGAAAAGAGATTACTTGAAAGTGGATTATCACTGTATAGTAAGTCTAATTATGGAATTAAAATCAAGGGATTAGAATCTAATATTAGGAAGTTATATATTAAGCTACTTATCCAAGAAAGAATGTTGGTACAGATATTTTTAAATCAAGAATTGCCAACAAGCATTATGGGAGAGCAATTTAAGCTATTAAGTAAATATGATAAAACCTTACAAACAATAATAAATGAGGCGGAATCCATCTCCAACTTGACTTTAACAGGATATAGTAATTGGATTTTGAAGGAATATCTAAAGTTTTCAATCTATCGCATGAAAAAGGGCTTCTATGTAGATAACACCTCATTTTTTAATAGCTTCAATTCCTATAACTCTACTTTAATTGACAATTTATATCCAATGGTAGTGGATTATTTTGAACTTGAAGAAAGCTTTTCAGAAAAATGCTTATTAAAATATCTGGCTCAATACTTTAGATATAGCCACGATAGCTTGGAGGTTTCCATTGAAAATATTTTGGAGACCCAGACCATAGTCAGGAAATTCATAGAAAGCGTTTCTATAGACTTGAATTTACCCATTTATAAGGATTATGAATTATTTGAAAAGTTATCATCTCATCTAGATAGAATATTTGGGAGGAAAAGGGAGAAAATTATACTCTATCCGGAGGTAGAAAAGGTAGTAAATGAGAATTTGCATATTAAAGAAGTGATAAGCAATAATATTTCAATTTTAGAAAACCATTTTAACATTACTATGACAGAGGCAGAAATAGCTTATATTGTAATCTATATATGTGCAAGTATAGAAAGATTAAAACAACAGTCTTTTGATGCCAATATAATTATAGTTTGTAATAGTGGCTATGGTACTAGTCAATTACTTAAATATAAATTGGAAGAACATTTTCTCTTTAATATTAAGGAAATCGTTCCAGCACATAAATTGATAAAAAACGAAGGCCTATTGAAGGATGTAGATTTTATAATTTCAACCGTAGATTTAGATATAGATTTCCCCTATGTGAAAATTAATCCTTTATTAACTGAAAGGGATATTATCAATATAAATTCTATGGTATTAAAGCTAGAGTCCTTAAGCTTAGGGGCTAATGGCAGGGATAGGCAGAATCAAAGGATATTATTGAATAAGATTAAAGCCATTTGTCAACCTTATGATGATTTGTATGAAAGGATTAAGCCTATTATAGATGACTATTTTAGTAACCTGACCGATTCAATCTACTTACATTCATTATTGACTGAAGAATTTATCCAAGTAGATGTGGATGCGTATGACTGGAAGGATTCAATAGAGAAAGCATCCAAGATTTTGCTAGAAAAATCCTTTATTACAGAAGATTATATTCATGCTATGATTGAAAATTATAACAAAAATGGCCCTTATTTTGTGATAGCACCTAACTTTGCTTTACCCCATGCTCCTATAGACGCTGGAAGTAAAAATCTTGGCATGAGCCTTATAAGACTAAGTAATCCTGTTAAGTTTTATGTTGATGGTTTAGACCCGATTAAATTCATATGTGTTATTAGTGCAGTTGACAATAAGAAACATTTAAAAGCGGTCTTCAATTTGATAAATCTTTTAAAGATAGATGATTTTCGCAATGAAATAGATGGAGCAAGTAATCCAAAAGAAATGGCAGATATAATTGAAAGATATGAAAAAACATTAATTTAATATATAAATTTTTAAGAAGCAATAAATAATTTAGAAAGTATGGTGACAAAATGGATCAAAAGCTTTTTAAGAAGGATAATATATTCATCCAAGAATCATTCAAAGAACATGAAAGTGCGCTAATCTTTTTATCAGAACAATTAAGGCGTAAAGGAAAAGTATTGGATGGATTTAAGGAAGCCTTATTAGAAAGAGAAGAAAACTATCCAACAGGACTATTAGTTGGCGATATAAATGTAGCTATTCCTCATGTAGACCATAAATATGTAAAGGAATCTGAAATTTTATTATGTACTTTGGAAAATCCTATTCCCTTTAGAAGGATGGACATGCCTGATGAGGAAGTAGAAGTTTCTATTATTATTCTATTAGCAATAGATAGTCCAGATGGTCATCTCGAGATATTAAGAAAAATAGTTAAATTTGTGCAGAATCAAGAAGTCCTTCGCAAGATGTTTAAAGAAAAGGATAAGGATAAAGTAAGTGAAATTTTAGATGATTTTTTTAATAGTAGTATATAACATTTTAAAACTGCGACTATAATAAATAAATTAAGGAGTGAATAAAATATGGCTAATAAAATGAAGGCTGCAGTAATGTATGGGCCCAACGATATAAGATATGAAGATGTAGATATGCCGGAATGCCCTGAAGGAGGATTTATCGTAAAGATAAAGGCAGTAGGACTATGCGGGTCAGATATTAGAAATTTAACAACTGATTCAAGAAAAGGGAATTATCCTCATATATATGGGCACGAGGTAGTCGGCGAAGTTTACGAAGTTGCTCCTGGAGTAGAAAATTATAGAGTTGGTCAAATGATATATGTATATCCAGAAGCTCATTGTTTAAAATGTGAAAATTGTAGAAGTGGTCATCATGAGCAGTGCACTAATATAGAACATTACACGGATAGACCTGGTGGTTTTGCTCAGTATATTGCTTATACTAAAAAACGAGTTGATAGAGGAGCTACTTTTGAAATACCAGATGGACTAGATCCTATTGCTGCAACATTAGCAGAGCCTATGTCTTCTACTTATGCTTGTGTTGAAAACATAAATGTCACATTGGGAGATACGGTTGTAATAATTGGTGCTGGCCCTATTGGAATATTTCTATCCATATTGAGTAGAATGCGTGGTGCTAGAAAGATTATTTTAATTGATATAAACCAATCAAGGTTGGACAAGGCTTCAGAATTTGACATAGATTATTTGATTAATTCTAGCCAGGTAGATCCTGTAGAGGAAGTATTAAGATTAACAAATAATGTCGGTGCAGATAAGGTGATCTCTGCTAATCCATCAACGAAAGCACAACAACAAGCAATCTTAATGGCTAAAAAAGCAGGAATAGTGGTTTTTTTCGGAGGAGTACCAAAAGGAGAATTAACTGAGTTAGATACAAATATCATTCATTATAATGGGCTATGGATATATGGACACTATGGTGCTAATAGTATGCAGGTACAAACAGCTTTTGAATTAGCCATTTCTAAAGATTTCCCAGCAAGAAAAATAATAACACATGTACTGCCTTTAAAAGAAATTAACAAAGGACTTGAATTAACAAAGACTGGTGAAGCGTTAAAAGTAGTCCTACTTCCTAATGAGGATTAGTTAAACTTTTTAGAATACTTGACAAATAATGATTAGGTGAAGCTGGAGGTTCAACCATCTTTATAAAAATATATTCTCCGTTTCATCTAATCATTGGAATATTTTAATTATCATATAAGCTTTTATTTTTTAATCAAATAAACAACGTTTTCCTTTTAACAGCATTAAAAAATATTAAATTTAAACTATTATAGAGGGAGGCGAATGCATGAAAGAGGTCAAAATTTTAATTGCATGTGGAAGTGGAATTGCAACTTCTACTGTAGTTCAAGAAAGGATTAAGGAAATTTTAAGTGAAGCAAAAATTCCTGCAAAAATTATTAAGGGAACAGTAGGACAGGTACCAGATTTACAAGATGATGTTGATGTGATTATGTTAACAACAAGGTATAATAAACCATTATCAAAACCTGTGCTATCAGTATTTGGCTTAATATCTGGTATTAATGAAGACCAAATTAAAAAACAAGTTATTGAAACATGTAAAAAAATTGCTGAGGAGAAATAAACAAAAATAGGGAGGGGAATTAAATGCTAGAAATTATTCAAGGTATAATGGGCCTTGGAGCCGAAGTTATGCTACCAATAGTAATGACTATATTGGGTTTAATATTCCGTATGAAATTGGGTAGAGCATTAAAAGCTGGCTTGATGGTTGGTTTTGGTTTTAAGGGTTTACAACTGGTAATCGGGTTGCTAATGACAACAGTAGATCCTGCAATTGCATATTATCAAGGATTAGATACTTCTGGTTTTACCACCGTGGACGTAGGATGGGCAGCAATGGGTGCAGCTTCTTGGTCAGTTCCTTTTGCAGCTCCTGCAATATTGTTGATAGTTATTATGAATATTTTATTGGTGTTAACTAAAAGAACCAGGGTATTAAACGTAGATATATGGAATTATATTCATTTCCTAATACCAGGAACTTTGGCATATGCTTTAAGTGGTAGTGCTATTATTGGTTTAATTGTGACAGTTGGTTTATCGATAATAACCCTATTTGTAGCAGAGAAAATTGCGCCCAAATGGACTGAGTACTATGGATTAGAAGGAACGACTTGTTCAACATTTTCATTTATTACCTTTGCGTATCCTTTTGGGGTACTGGTTAACAAGATTATTGACAAGATTCCTGGATTAAAGGATGTGGATATATCCTTAGAGAGTGTTGGAGAAAAATTTAGATTCTTTGGAGATACAGCTATAATTGGTGTGATAGTTGGGTTTATATTAGGGATTCTTACGAAACAATCTTGGCAAACTGTGCTGATTATGGGAATAGGTATAGGATCAGTTTTGGTGCTATTGCCTAAAATGGTATCAGTAATGATGGAAGGTTTATCTGCAGTTGGAGCAGGAGCCCAAGAATTTATGAAGGATAAGATAGGTGAAGATTCAGAACTTTATATTGGAATGGATATTGCCTTAGGTTTAGGTGACCCAACAGCTATAACTACCACAGTTATTTTGATACCTTTAGCAATACTATTTGCCTTTATCATACCTAATATGTCATATTTCCCAGTTGGCATATTAACTGTTATCGTTTATATGATTCCATTAATTGCTATGGCAAGTAATGGAAACCTATTGAGAACCTTGATAGGTAGTGCATTATTCTTGCTAGTAGTAGAAGTATGTGCAAATGTATTTGCTCCAGAAGCTACTGCTATGATGCATGCTACAGGAGTTGCCGTTGAAGGTACTGTTACAGATGGATTCTTTGGTTTCAATTTGGCAAACGTTATAATCAGTTTGATTCATTCCATAATAGGATAATAAAAATCTATGGTCATTGATAAATCTAAATGAATAGCAGTTTTAAATGTATTAAGCAAGGAGTGAAAAAATGTTATACCAATCAGAGCGAAGAGAAATGTGTAAAATAGTTAAGTCCATGTATGATAGATGGTTAACTAATGCAGCTGGAGGGAACCTTTCATGGAAAGTTAGTGATAATCATTATATTATGACTGCTTCAGGCTTGTCTTCCAAATATCTATGGGATATTGACCCTGAAAATATTCTAGTTGTAGACGACAACTTGAATATAATTGAGGGCAAGGGTAAGGTAACAAGAGAAATCAATATGCATATGGAAATATACAAAAATGATGATAAGGTAAAAGCTGTAATTCATGCACACCCTAAAGAATTGATGATCTATGCTTGTATGGGTATAGATATGCCTATTGTATCAGAAGCCTTAGAATTTTTAGGAGAAAGGATTCCTTGTTTACCATATAGACCAGCTACAACTAAGGAATTAGCAGAACTAGTGGGTAGTTGGACATCTAGTTTCAGCAAAGAATTTACAGAAAAAGAATTAATAATGGAAGATATTTATGCCTATGCAGCCCTGCTTTGTAGGCATGGAGTAATAGTAGCATCAGATAATTTATTTTCAGCTAATGAGATGCTTGAAAGACTTGAGACAAACGCGTACGTGCATACACATGCAGCTATTTTAGAAAGTAGGGGATATATATATAATAGATAAGAATATAACATTAATAAATAGCCAGTTATTAAAATTATGAGTTTTTGACTATATAAGTAAGTGCATAGGGTTTTACTTTACTTCAAAAGTAATTCCTATGCACTTTTGCTTTTACAAACACCTAGGTTATGAATATAGCTTAAAACATATAAATAGTATACTGATTCCAAAAAATTTTTTATATAAGATATAAATAATGCAAAATTTTTCATAAAACGACATATTAAGACTATAAAATTCAAAAAAAAAGGTATATATATGTTATACATAGTAAATTGTGTGGTATTGATTTACACTATCCATAGCAATATTTATATAATCTAAATTTTTAAGGGAAAAGGAGGGAAGACAGTGAAATTAAAGAGTAAGTTAATATTGTTTACGATTTTAATTAGCATTACCAGCATACTATCCATATCTGTAATCAATTATATGGTATCCTTTGGTACGCTGAAAGAAAACGTAAACGGAAAATTCGCTTTGGAGGTTATGGCTTTGGCACAAGAGGCCAACAGTTGGCTGGAGTTGCAAAAGGATTCATTATATGAAATTGTTGAAAGTTTGGTAATTGTAGATAATTTTGAATATGAGTTCGTCTATGAGTTTTTAAGAGAAGCCCATGAGAGGAATCCGGGGAACGAGTATTATCTAGCTTTTTCTGACAAAAGCTTAGTATCCGGTAGCGGTTGGATACCCGATAGCTCCTATGATCCCACTATCAGGGAATGGTATGTTAAGGCTGTTGAACTAAATGATTTCTACATATCGCCACCCTATGTAGATGCAAGAACGGGAGCAATGGTAATTACTGTATCAAGGCCTTTTCAAACTAAAAATGGCATGGAAGGAGTCATTGGTAGCGATATTACGATCGATTTTCTAGTAGATTTAATAGCTACAACTGAAATAGCTGGGGATTCCCATATATTCTTAGTAGACCAAGAAGATAACTTTATTAGTCATGTTAATGAGGAATATATGCCTAGTGAAGATAAAACTACTAATATAAGGGAAATACTAAATGGCCAGTTAATAGGGATAATGGAAGCATCGGAACCAAAGTTGACAGATAGGCAGATTACCGATTACGATGGGGTCGATAGGCTTTTCTTCTTTGCTGATATACCTGAATCGAATTGGAAGGTAGGAACTGCAGTATCTAAAGACCATGCCATAGGAGTTGTATATGAAGTTATAAAGAATACCTTAATAGCTACAGCCATCATATTGGCTATTTTCATATTAATAACCATATATATGTCCAACTCTATTACTAAGCCAGTAGCTAAAGTAATGCAAACTGCTAAGAAAATAGCGAATTTGGACCTATCCATGTCCTTTGATGATAAGGAGCTTAGTAGAAAAGACGAGTCAGGTCAAATGTATAATTCCTTCAAGAATATAGTAGATAATCTAAAGGTATTCCTAAAGGAGATGGAAAACACTATCAATATTAATAAAGAAATATATGAAGATATTACGAAAGAGATCCAATTTTTAGCTAATCAAGCAGAGGATACATCGGCTACCACAGAAGAGCTATCTGCTGGTATGGAGCAAACATCTTCTACTACTATATCCGTAAATGAATCTGCTAATGAGATTAATAAAGCTGTAATGGATTTTACAGAGAAAATTGAAGAAGGTGCTTTTACTGCTAAAGAGATAAGCGAAAAGGCGGAAGAATTAAGTCAACAGTTTATTGAATCGAAGGATAGAACAATGCAAACATATAGTCAAACTAGAGAAGAGATTCAGGAGGCTATTAAATCTTCCGATGAAGTAGAGAAGATAAATATTTTATCCAATGCCATATTGGAAATATCAGACCAAACTAGCTTATTAGCATTGAACGCAGCTATAGAAGCTGCAAGGGCAGGAGAGTCAGGTAGGGGCTTCGCAGTGGTTGCAGATGAAATAAGGAAACTAGCTGAAAGTTCCAATCAAACGGTGGGGGAAATTCAATCGGTTACTCAAGGGATAACTGAAGCGGTAAACCGATTGGTAAGTAATACTTCTAATTTAATCGGATTTTTGGAAACCAATGTAATAAAGGACTATGAAATGATGGTGGAAGCTGTAAATCAGTATAAGGAAGATGGTTCTGCACTAAACAACATCATTTCGGATTTATCAGCCACATCAGAAGAATTATCTGCCACCATAAATCAGATTACTACATCTATTGATGAAATATCCTCTACGGTAGAAGATTCAGCGTTAGCAACTAATAATATTGCAGAAAAGAATATGAACATAGTGGAAGCCATAACTAAGATTAACAATACTATACAGAAGAACGAACAAGTATCAAAAAGATTACAGGAGTTGGCATCTCGAGTAAAGTTTAATTAAATATTTTAGAGCTGAAGGGAATCCTTCAGCTCTAAATGTTATAAGCTATATTCAGCAGGTATCAATAGGAACTCTTCTTCTCCGATAAAATTTATAATTAAATAAGTTTCATTTTCAAAAAAGTATAGAAGTCCTCCATGCTTTTCTGCAAAATCTCTTAATTCGAAATAAAGGAGCATATCTTCATCCTTAGTTTCGTCTAAAAAATCATTATGAGCTTCTAATAAAGCATGTATTTTTTGATCTATAATATCATTTCTAAACATTACTAACCCTCCCCGCTATAAAAATAAAACAATCTATGTTATATTAAAAATATACCCAAGCTGGATTCAATTTCACTATATTTAATTGTAACAGATTATAAAGGATTTTAACATAAAAATATTACATTAGCAATTGACAACTCTTATCAATATACAATTCAGGGAGCACGATTGTTTGGGTCTAGTTCTAGGTTTTTAGTTTTGAGAGGGGGATAGCCATGTGATGGGAAACAGCATATATGTATTAGTAGAAAAAAATAAAGGAAATAAGGGGTGTAGATGATGATCTTAGTAAATACTGATTACATAACGGGTAAGGAATTAGAAACTCTTTCCTAAGTCAAGGGTAGTACCATTCAAACTAAATATATTGGGAAGGATATAGCTCAAGGACTAAAACATTTAGTTGGAGGAGAATTAAAGGCTTATAACGAGATGATGAATGAGGCGAGGGATTTAGCTACCAAGAGGATGGTTGAAGAAGCAAAAGCATTGGGTGCAGATGCCATAATAAATATTCGTTATTCCTCTGCTGAAATTATGCAAGGGGCTGCAGAAGTATAGTCTATGGAACTGCTGTAAAATTCAAATAAATGGAATAGCTCATCTATTATACTGAGCCAAGGAAATATACTTGGCTCAGTATAAACCTCTTGAAAAAACAAAAGTTGTAACCATTGGATTTTACAATGATTAAAACATATGTAGCTAGTCTAAACGTTTTCTAACCACATTAAATTCAAATTTTTTACTTAAAAAATAGCTGTCTGAATATAAAACAGGATCCCCTTTGGCAGTATAATGGACTTGTTGTAATAGCAGTAGCGTTTCTGGTCCATCGAGGGATAACTCGTTTTGAATATGTTTGCTACTTAATACAGCACGTATAGTAGAATTAGAGAATGCAACTCGTTGTCCAAAATTTTGTAAAAAGTTAAAAAGGGACTCATCTTTACTTTCTTGGTATTTTTCATACATGCCATCTATATAGGGAATATAGTCCTCTATGTAGATTACAGGATCGTCATCAGCAGTACGTACCCTTTCAATATATAGTACGTCATCATTTTCCTCTAAATTGAGGATTTTTGAAATAACGGAAGGGGCCTGTCTTTTTTGACAGTATATGCTCTTGGTGCCAGGTTTATAACCATGGTTAACGATTATATTTGTAATGCTTTCCAATACTGCAATATTTGTTTTAATATTTTTACCGTCGTAGATAATAAAGGTACCGACACCATGTCGAGAAACTAGGTATCCTTCGTTTTCCAATGATTTAATAGCCTCTCTAACCGTATTTCGACTGACGCCTAACATTTCTGCTAATTCCTGTTCGGAAGGCAGTTTGCTCATGAATTCAGTATTCTGTTTGATAATATCTAGTATTGCACTTCTAGCTTGACGATATAGGCTGTCTCTTGTAAGTTTCAAATATATTACCTCCCCTTCTTGTATTTTATTATTAACGTCTCTGTGTTATTTTAAAGCCGTATTGTACCCTTTCCAGCATTATCCTACCAAAAAAACCTTAAATCAGATGTATAATACTACATATAGACGACAGTTTTTTCTATTTTAGGCAATTACATTATAGTAATACGTTAAAAGAAAAGTCAAGCAATTGAAGAATTATTTTAATTGCACATTCCTCATTAATTTTTTGAATCTTGAGATAAAAGAAATCTAATTATAAAGGGAAAGGGCTATTGACAATCAAAATACAATATGCTATGCTAAAGGTAGGACGACTGTCATGCAACATGAACCCTTTATATAATTATTATACGCCAATCTAGGTTATCATTTCAAGATTAATCTAGATTGGCCAACAATATGATAGCGAAGGTGGTTATATATGGAGTTTTATGTTTCTTTTATACCTCAAGATTTAAAACACAACTTTTCTTCCGTATGTATTTTCATAGACGTATTGAGAGCAAGTAGCTCTATCGTTAGCCTTTTTGATAAAGGGTGTAAAGAGGTACTGCTTACCGACAGTGAAGAAAAACTTGTTGAGATTAAAAATAGGAACAATTCAAAGGTACTCATATGTTCAGAAAATTTATTGGGAGAAAGGTTGGACATAGCTGATTTTAGCCCATCATTAATCGAGATAAATGTTTTGGGAGATTTGACTGATACTACTGTAGTTATGAAGACTACTAATGGGACTGCAGGGATACATAAATTAATTGAACAAGGTTTTGAACATATTTTTATAGGCAGCATGATGAATTCGAAGCAAGTTGCAACAGAGGCAGTTTCGCTAGCAGCAGAATTAGGTTTCGGGATAAATGTGGTATGCGCTGGCAGAAACAATGGGAAAACCTATACAATAGATGATATATACTGTGCTGCAAAAATTGTCCAATATGCTAAAGATGCCACCAGAAATAATAATATTGAAGCAAAAACTACAGATTCGGTAATAATTGCTGAAAAATTGCTAGCCTCCTATCTTGATATTGCCACAGCATTTGAAGCTTCAGCTAGTGGAAATACAATGAGGAAGATCAATTGCCACCAGGATATTGCTCTATGCGCCAGGGACAATATTACGAAAACGGTTCCAAAGGTGGCAGGAATAAATGATGAGGGTTTGATTGTGATAAAAGTATTTTCCTAATGGCAATACTTTTATATAATCCTAAAAGCAAAGGAGGAATCAAGAAATTAAATTAGAAAACTGGACTTAAAAGCTAAACATAATTTAATTCAATTAAAAGGGGGAAGAGAAAAACATGAAAACCAAATTTAAGTGTTTTTTAATTTCAATGTTAATACTTGCTCTTTTCTTAACCGGTTGCTCTGGTGGCTCCAGTCCGGCAGAATCGGAAAATTCCAAAGAAGATGAAGTTAAAATTGCTATGGTATTAGGTGAAGGTGGTTTAGGAGATTTAGGTTTTAACGATGAGGCCTTTGAGGGATTAGAGACAGCTGCTGAAGATTTTGGAGTTTCATTTGACTATGTAGAGCCAAAGTCTGTAAACGATTTTGAACCCCAGTTAAGAATGTTTGCTGAGTCAGGAGAATATGATCTTGTAATTGCTGTAGGAGCAACACAAGTAGACGCTGTCAAATTAGTAGCATCTGAATTTACAGATCAAAAATTTTCTATAATTGACGTAGTTGTTGAAGGTTATGACAATATTCACTCATCTAGTGCAAGAAATCCGGAACAACATTTCTTATCAGGTGTCTTATCTGGCTTAGTAACTTTAGACGATAGATTACCCTACATTAACGAAGAAAATATACTTGCATTTGCCATTTCTATCGATGCACCAATTCCACGAGAAGCTGCTGCTGGATTCATGGCTGGTGCAAAATACGTCAATCCCGATGTGGAGATTATATATAATTTCATCGGCTCCTATAGGGACCCAGAGAAAGCTAAGGAGATTGCATTAACTGCCTTCGATAGAGGAGCAGACATAATCACCCATAATGCAGGTGCATCAGGTTTGGGCGTGATAGAGGCTGCTAGGGAAAGAGAAAAATATGTTATTGGTACAAGTAGACAATCTGCTGATGTAGATTATAGTTTGGCAGTTTCGGTTAAAAAGACGGAGCAAATGGTGTATAATGAAGTAAAATCAATCGTTGAAGGAACTTGGGAACCTGGAGCATCTGTATATGGCATAGCTGATAATGTGTGCGATTACGATATTTCTGGGTTAAAAGTGGAGATTCCAGAAGACATAATAGAAATAGTGGAAGATATAAAACAAGAGATAATAGATGGAAAATTAGAGCTACCATATAGGATTGAAGATGTGGATGAATGGGCAGCAAAGAACCAATATAAAAAATAACTACATAGGAAAACAAAAAGGGGCAGTCGATGGAGGCATTTGGAATGGAAATAATTAGAATGACCAATATAAGTAAATATTTTCCCAATGTAGTAGCTTTAGATGGTGTGGATTTTTATCTAAATAAAGGTGAAATACTCTCCCTTTTAGGGGAAAACGGTGCGGGGAAGACTACTTTAATGAAAATACTCTATGGAATGATAAGTCCAGATATCGGAGAAATATATTATAAAGGTCAAAAAATAAGTTTTAATCGGCCTTTAGATGCCATCAATATGGGTATAGGCATGGTTCACCAGCATTTTATGTTGGTGCCAGCCTTTACCGTGTTGGAAAACATTGTGGCAGGAGCTGAGCCTCGCAAAGGTGTTTTTCTGGACATGGAAAAAGCTAGGGAAGAAGTAGGGGAACTAATTAGACGTTTTAATTTCAATATATCCCTTGATGATAAGGTGGAAGGGCTTTCAGTAGGCGAACAGCAGAGGGTAGAAATATTAAAAGCACTATACAGAAAAGCAGAGGTTCTAATTTTAGATGAACCTACAGCAGTATTAACACCTACTGAAGTTGGTGAAATATTTGTTATATTAGATGAACTGAGGAAAGAGGGTTGTAGCATTGTCATTATAACCCACAAATTGAAGGAAACATTTGCTATCGCTGATAGGATATCTGTATTAAGGGATGGGAAAATGATTGCTAATAATGTTGACCCTAAAAGCATAACGGAAAACGAACTATCTAAAATGATGGTTGGTAGGGAAATAAATCTAGGTATTAAAAGGCCTACTAAAAATATAGGGGAAGTAAGATTAAGGGTAAGGAATTTAGTTGTTAAAGATGGCAATAGGAATAAGGTAGATAATGTTTCTTTCGATTTGCGTGATGGGGAGATTTTAGGCATTGCTGGTGTAGAAGGAAATGGGCAGACGGAATTGATTGAAGCATTAACTGGCCTAAGGAAGCCTGAGTCAATGGATTTAGAACTAAACGGTAAGAAGTTAGAAGGGGACGCTAATACCTTTTTAAGGAATAGAATTGGACATGTACCAGAGGATAGATTATCCATGGGTTTAGTCAAAGAGATGTCAGTAAAAAACAATCTAATATTAGGCTATCATAGGGAGAAAGATTTTTGCAAAAATATATTTCTCCATGAAAAAGCGATCGAAAAATATGCAGAAGTTTTAAAGGGAAGATATGGGATTAAAGCATCACATATTGAAGATCCTATAAATGCTCTATCTGGAGGCAATCAGCAAAAGGTGGTTATTGCTAGAACCTTTAGCAGAGATCCAGATGTATTAATAGTAGCTCACCCTACTAGAGGCGTTGACGTAGGTGCTATTGAGTATATCCATGGGCAATTGCTAGAACTTAGAGATAGTGGAAAGGCTATATTACTAATATCTGCAGATCTAGATGAAGTCATGGTTTTAAGCGATAGAATATTGGTATTGTACGAAGGTGCTATTGTATACGAATGTCTACAAGGCGAATTAACCGATGTAGAATTGGGGCTATTGATGACTGGGGGAAATTTAGAGATGGCATTGGAGGGAGATAAAATATGAAATATCTCAAAAGGAAGTTTGGATCTGGTTTAGGCTCTTTCAAACTATCATTTTTTGCATTATTGTTTGCCCTATTAACTGGGGGTATAGTAATTGCATTAAGTGGTTATTCACCAGTCGAAACTTACAAGGCAATTATTGTTGGGTCCTTAGGTTCAAAACAGGGAATTATTTTATCTCTCAGCAGTGCCACCCCCTTAATGTTCACTGGCCTAGCATTTGCTACAGCATATAAGGTGAGGATGATAAACATAGGGGTAGAAGGCCAACTCTATTTAGGAGCAATGGCAGGAGCTGTGGTCGGTGCTTATATAACGGGATTGCCTCGTTTAGTCCACATACCCTTAACCCTTTTATCGGGAGCTATTATAGGCGGTTTAATAGGGGTTCTAGTTGTGTTTTTGAAAGTAAAATTTGGGGCAAGTGAAATAATTACTACCATAATGTTAAATGAGATCATAATGTTATTCACTTCATATCTGAGCAGCGGACCATTAAAGCCTGAAGACAGTGTAATACCTCAAACCAATGTCATACTGGAAAGTGCACAATTAACCAGACTAGTGCCTCGTTCTCAATTGAGTTCCGCCATATTTATCGCTATTGCAGTGGCAATTGTGATACATATTCTTATTAAGAAAACGTCTTTAGGATATGAAATACAAGTTACTGGCCTCAATCTAAGAGCTGCAGAAACTGCTGGTATTTCTATAACTAAAATGTATCTGATAACTTTTTTCCTAAGTGGAGCAATAGCTGGGCTATGCGGTTCAAGTTTAGTTATGGGAGTAAATAGAAGATTTGTAGAGGGATTATCGGCTAATTATGGATATAGTGGAATATCCGTAGCAGCGTTAGGAGCTTATAATCCATTATCAATACTGTTCTCAGCAACCCTATTTGGAATATTAAAGTCAGGTGCCATTACATTAAACAGAACGACTTCAGTACCTATAGAATTTGTAGATGCAATACAAGCTGTTGTTGTTGCATATGTGGCTGCACCTCGTTTAATAGAAGCTGTTTTATCATTGAAAGATAGGCTTTCTCCTAAAAAGAAAAAAATTATAAAAAGACAACAGAACTTGGCTGAAGGCGAGGTGGTCAACGATGAAGGAAATATTTAACATTCTAGAAATTATCATTACTTCTACTTTACGCATGTCTGTTCCACTTATATTGGCTTCCACTGGAGCAACTTTTTCCATGCGTTCCGGAGTCAGTGACCTTGGCTGCGAAGGTATGATGATAGGAGGAGCATTTTTTGGTGTTTTAGGATCCTACATTTTTGACAACCCTTGGATAGGCTTATTATTTGCAGCAGTATTTGGAATGCTATTTGCATTACAGCATGCAGTTTTACATGTGACTTTTAAAGTTAATGCCACTTTAAGTGGAATGAGCGTAAATTTGCTATCTGCAGCAGCAGCTACACTTTTGTTGCAGATTATTTGGGAAAGAAACGGAAATTCGCCTAGAGTTAGTGCGTTTTCAAAAATTCAAGCTGACTGGTTAAAAGAGATGCCCATTATTGGAAACATGTTAGCTGAACAAAATATTTTGTTTTATATGTCCCTTGTGATAGTATTGCTGTCCTGGATATATATGTTTAAAACTGCATCTGGTCTTAGATTGAGAATGGTAGGAGAAAATCCACAAGCAGCCAACACAGTTGGGATAAATGTGGTAGCATACAAATATTTCGGAGTATTAATGTGCGGATTACTATGTGGCCTAGGGGGAGCGTATCTATCCCTAGGACAATTGAATATATTTGTAGATGGCATGACTGGAGGCAGAGGCTATATTGCCATAGTTATCAATGCCTTTGGAGGGTTTAGCCCTATAGGTTCACTGTTGGGAAGCCTGTTTTTTGGTTTCTTTGAATCGCTACAGACTATATTTCAAGGGAAACTTATTCCTAGCAATATTGTTAGAATGATGCCTTACATACTCACCATAATAGTATTGTCTATAGGCATTAGAAGCTCCCGAGCCCCTGCTGGTGTAGGGAAATATCATGATGAGTAAAATAGAAAACTATCAAAGAAGGAGAGGGAAGCTATAATGATAGGAATTATTGGAGGAACAGGTTTTTATAGTGTAGATTTATTTGGTAAAGCAGAAACCATTACTGTAGAGACTGAATATGGCCATGTGCAAATGTTTAAAGGGAAATTAAAGGATAGGGATATTCTATTCTTACCTCGCCACGGTGTAGAACATGGCAGATTGGCATTCGAAATAAACCATCATGCCAATATGATGGCCTTTAAACGGATGGGGGTAAACAGGGTAATAGCTACAGTTGCAGCTGGGGGAATTAATCCCAAATATAAATCTGGTGATTTGGTATTATTAGATCAATTTATCGATTTCCATTCTTATCATACTACTTATGGGAAGTTATCATTGGATATGACTGAACCCTATTGTAGTGAGCTAAGGGATATATTCATAAAGGTTGCTGAAGATTTAGATTACCACATGTATCCAACGGGGACTTATGTATCCTTTGATGGGCCACGTTATGAGACTGCTGCAGAAATAAGAGCATTTAAAATATTAGGGGCAGATATGGTAGGGATGACCAATGCACGAGAAGCAGCTTTAGCAAGGGAACTGGGTATTTGCTATTCAGCAGTGGCCATAATAACTAATATGGCAGCAGGATTATCTGAAGATGAACCAGATTTAGAAACCCATAGAAGCGTTGTAAAAGAGAATAATGAAAAACTGCAAAACTTGCTTTGCAAAGTAGCACTAGAGATTCCTGAAAAACGTTCTTGTCGTTGCCAAGAATTATATGATAGAGCAGTAGCTGCAAGGAGTAAATAAACTTAACAATTATTTTTAGTTGGTTTCAAACCAACTAAATCTTTTTGTAGACTTTTGTGTTTGTAAGCTGTGATGAATCAATATTTTAATGGGAGGCCACCATGGACATAGTTAGCAAACTATTAGAGGACGTCCCTATACCAAGGGTCATAAAAGCTAAGCAGATATTTCCAAGGATTAGAGTGGAAGATATTTCAAAAGAACTTTATAACCAGCTTACGGATAAAGGGCTTTTATCCAATGTCAAACCGGGACAGAGGATAGCCATAACAGCAGGCAGCAGAGGCATAGCCAATTTGCCTTTAATGATGAAAGAACTGGTAACTTATATCAGGGCTCAAAGGGCATATCCTTTCATTATCCCGGCTATGGGTAGCCACGGAGGGGCTACTGCAGATGGACAAGTCAATTTATTGAACAAGATGGGTATCAGTGAAGAATATATTAAAGCGCCAATTAAATCCTCTATGGAAGTAGATTTGATTGGGCATACGGAAGATGGGGTACCTGTCTTCGTTGATAGATATGCCAATGAGGCTGATGGGATAGTAGTCATCAATAGGATTAAACTTCACACCTCTTTTAGAGGAGAATACGAAAGCGGACTAATGAAGATGATGGCAATAGGTTTGGGGAAACAGAAAGGTGCAGAAACCTGTCATAGATTGGGTTTTGGTACTATGGCTAAAAATGTGCCTGCCATTGGGAGGGTGGTTATAGAGAAGAAGAACATTGTATTTGCAATAGGCATAATAGAAAATGCTTACGATGAGACTGCTAAAATAATCGCTTTAAGTAAAGATGAAATAGAAAGCAAAGAGCCATCTTTATTGAAAGAAGCAAAGGCCTTGATGGGCAAAATAAATTTTGATCAGTTAGATGTATTGATAATTGAGGAGATAGGTAAGGATATTAGTGGCACTGGTATGGATACCAATGTAATAGGTAGATACCATACTCCATATGCCTACGGAGGTCCTAAAATAACTAGAATTGCAGTACTCAATTTAACCCATAGAACCCAGGGCAATGCTAATGGGATAGGTATAGTAGATTTTACGACGGAAAAGGTGTTTAAAAGCATGGAATGGGGACAAACTTATCCTAATGCCATAACTTCCACAGTACCTGATAGCGTTAAAATTCCAATGGTTTTAAAAAATGATAGGGAAGCTATCCAAGCTGCCATAAAAACTTCGAATATAGAGAATAAAGAAAATGTAAGGCTTGCCATCATTAAAAACACTAGAGATTTAGATGAAATTTTCATATCTGAAAGTTTAATCGAAGAAGCTAAGTTAAAAGAGGACATTGAATTAATAGGAGAGATCAAAGATATCTCATTTGATTTTAAAGGCAATATTACTCTTTTTTCCAAGGCACAGGAGGTGTAATTCGTGTTAGGAGGATATACTGGTAAAGTTTTAAACATAGATTTAACCACTGGGAATATAGAAATAGAAAAATATCCGGACAGGATGCTTAGGAAGTATTTAGGAGCTAGTGGAATAGCGGCTAAGATATTGTACGATAGAACCGATGAAAATACCGATCCACTAGGGCCAGAAAATCACCTTATATATATGACTGGCCCCTTTACAGGAACTAGAGTACCATCGTCGGGGAGGCATGAGATAACTGCCAAATCTCCTTTAACTGGTATATTTGGTGAAGGTGATGTAGGTGGTACCTGGGGTGTAAATCTGAAGAGAGCGGGTTATGATGGGATAATAATACACGGAAAGGCGGAAAAGCCCGTGTATATATTGGTAGAAGAAGGACAGGTTAGCATATTAGATGGTGAACATCTGTGGGGCCTAGATACTATAGAAGTGGATGAAAAACTTAAGGAAACACATGGTCCCAAGACTGTAACATCTTGTATTGGTCCAGCAGGGGAGAAGCAAGTATTAATAGCTAGCATAATGCACGATGGCAAAGATGCAAGGGCTGTAGGTAGGGCAGGCCTTGGGGCTGTAATGGGTTCAAAGAATTTAAAGGCCATAGCGGTAATTGGTAGCGGGAAAGTGGATGTAGCCGATGAAGAGGGATTAAAGGAATGCCTGAAAAAATCATTACCCAAAATTATTGCCAACACTCAAAGCTTGAAACAATTAGGTACTGCTGGTGGCGCTGTGATGGCTGAAAAATGGGGGGATATACCAGTTAAAAACTGGAGTAGAGGTGATTGGGAATCAATCAAGAATATTTCTGGGGAAAAGATGGCCAAAACCATTCTGAAGAAAAGATACTTTTGTGGCAGTTGCCCCATAGGTTGTGGAAGGGATATTGAAATAAAAGAAGGTCCATACAAGGGAGTAAGTGGTGCAGGACCTGAGTATGAAACCATAGGCCTCCTAGGTTCCAACTGTATGGTGGATGATTTAGAGGCTATAGCCTATGCCAATGAACTGTGCAACAGGCTGGGGATAGATAGCATATCTACAGGTAGTGCTATAGCATTTGCTATGGAACTTTATGAACGTGGAATAATTGATGAAAGGGATACTGATGGAGTGAAACTCGATTGGGGAAATGGAGAAGCTATGATAGAAATGGTCAAAAAGATTGGCAGTAAAGAAGGTATAGGTGAGCTTCTGGGTAAAGGAGTTAAAAGAGCTTCTGAGGAGATAGGCGGAATAGCGCCTGAATTTGCAGTCCATGTAAAGGGACTGGAATTACCTGCTCATGATCCAAGAGCCATGAGCAGCCTTGCAGTAGGGTATGCTACAAGCAACAGAGGAGCGTGCCATTTACATGCTGGTGGATTTTATTTTGAAAAAGGTGTAACTATGCCTGAATTGGGATATACAGAAATGCAGGACAGATTGAGTTCAGAAGGAAAAGGACAGCTTACATTCCATTCTCAAAATATAATGTGTATATTAGACTCTTTAAAACTCTGTAAAATGTTACTATTTGGGAAAGTTACATTAACTGAAATAGTAGAATGGATTAAGTATACCATAGGTTGGGATGACTTCACTGTAGAGGAACTTTTAATGGCAGGAGAAAGGATATTCAATCTTCAAAGGCTATACAATGTAGAATATTGTTCTATTAGCAGGAAGGACGATGTACTGCCTCCAAGAATACTATCTCAACCAAGATTAGATAGGGGAACTGGCGATTACTTGCCTCCTCTAGGGAAAATGCTATACGAATATTATCAAATAAGAGGTTGGACGATGGAGGGCATACCTTCTGAGGAAAAGATAAAGGAACTGGACTTAGATGATAGGCATGTACCGTTGATTTAAGGCAGGTGATGGATTTGGTAGTGGAAGTTAAGGTCCATTCAAGTTTCATCCATAGTCCAATAGCGGGATTTAAAGGGAAAAAGTCCATAGCTTTCGGATGTAAAGGTGAGGATTTGGTTAAGATGCTTGGAATAGATAAGGATTACTGCTTTCTCATGATAAATGGAAGATTGGGACATATGGATTATTTATTAAAAGATGGCGATAAGGTTGAGATATTTCCTGTAATAATTGGGGGTTAAATTGTAATGGAGGAGATTATATGGAAGCGAGAAGGAGTAGCAAACTATTTGATGGAGTTGCTGGAGCATATCCGCGAAGTTTGTACAAATCCATGGGATTTCAGGATAGGGATTTTTCTAAACCTTTAATTGGAATTGTCAACTCTTGGGCAGAGACTAACCCTGGACACTACCATTTGAGGGAACTGAGCAAATATGTTAAAAATGGGATATGGGTTAACGGAGGTATACCAGTAGAATTTAATACTATAGCTCCTTGCGATGGAATAGCCCAAGGAAAAGGGATGCATAGTATATTGCCCAGCAGGGATATAATATGTGCATCTATAGAGCTAATGGTGGAGGCAAATCAGTTTGACGGGTTGGTAATGCTATGTTCATGTGATAAAATAGTGCCTGGTATGTTAATGGCTGCCGCCTCTTTAGACCTGCCCACCATTTTTGTTACAGGAGGGCCTATGGAGCCTTTCAATCACAATGGGACAGACCTAATACTAAGCGATGTCAAAGAAGCTATGGGCCAGTATAAAGCAGGGCTTATATCAGAAGAAGAGTTTCAACTGATAGAGGATAATACATGCCAGACCTGTGGTGCTTGTGGAATGATGGGAACTGCTAATACTATGGGAACGGCTGTGGAAGCAGTAGGTTTATCATTGCCTGGTTGTGGAACTATTAGTGCTGTTGCTTCCTCAAGATTGAGGCTGGCCAGAATGTCTGGCGAAAGGATAGTAGACATGGTGAGGGAGGATCTTAGAATTTCTAAAATACTTACCAAGGAAAATCTAATCAATATGATAAAATATGTTTTAGCTATAGGGGGCTCATCCAATGCGGTGCTTCATATACCTGCTATAGCTAAACAATTGGGTATAGACTTGGCCATGGATGTATTTGATGAATTAAGCTCAACGACCCCCTTATTGGCCAAGTTTAAACCTGCCTCACCATATACATTGAAGGATTTTCATCAAGTGGGAGGAGTACAAGCTTTACTTAAAGTTTTGTCACCTCTTTTGGTTACCGATATAATAACTGTAACAGGTAAAACTATTGCTGAAAATATTAAGGATGTACCTTTGGTGGAAAACGAAATAATCTATTCCATGGATAAACCTTTAGCCAAAGAAGGTGGAATAGCAGTATTAAAAGGGAATTTGGCCCCCTTAGGAGCGGTGGTTAAACAAAGTGGTGTATCGGAAAAGATGATGGTACATCGAGGCCCTGCTAAAGTTGCAAATAGTGAAGAAGAGGTAAGGGATATGTTGATGGAAGGTAGAGTTAAGGAGAGAGACGTATTAGTAATTCGATACGAAGGTCCAAAGGGCGGGCCCGGAATGAGAGAATTGTCCATTCCAGCTGCATTGTTAGTGGGTATGGGTTTGGGTGATTCAGTGGCGTTAATCACCGATGGCAGGTTTTCCGGAGCCACTAGAGGTCCTTGCATAGGATATGTTACACCGGAGGCAGCAGATGGAGGGCCTTTAGCAATAGTAGAGGACGGGGATATAGTATATATAGATATTCCCAATAGGGTTATAAATATTGAAATTTCCGATGAGGAGATTGAAAATAGATTAAAAAATTGGACTTACCAACCTAAAGATAATTTGAAGGGATTTTTGAAAATATACCATAAATATGTAACGTCAGCTAGAGAAGGAGCAACAATATATTAGAGGGTTATATGGGCTAAAAATATTTATTTTACTATAATATTGGGAGTGGTAAAGTGGTAGATTATAGTTTATTGAAAAGACTACCCAAAGTAGATCTGCATTGTCATCTCAGTGGAAGCGTTAGGCCAGCTACCATTATGGAGATAGCTTTGGAAGAAGGGTTAGAAGTGCCATCTAAAGATATGGGAATATTTACAAAGAACATACAAGTATCTGGCAATTGTCAATCTTTAAAAGACTATCTAACAAAATTCGATTTACCATTAAAGGTTATGCAAAAGCAGAAACACCTTTATAGGATTACTTATGAATTGTTGGAAGATTTATGGGAGCAAAACATAAAATATGTGGAAATCCGAATTGCACCATATTTACATATGGAGCAGGGGTTGGATTTTCATCAAATATTGGAAAGCGTATTAAACGCAATGGATAGGGCAAGAAAGAATCTAGGTATATATTCCAATTTAATATTAATATGTATGAGGAATCATAGCCCGGAAATTAGTTTAAATATAGTTAAAGAAGGCCATAAATATGTTGGGAAAGGTGTTGTGGCAATCGATTTGGCTGGCAATGAGATAGACTTTTCCCCAGAGTTACATAAAGAAGCATTCCAATGGGCTGGTAATCTGGGCTTGAGAAAAACAGTACATGCTGGTGAAGTTGGGATTGCTGAAAATATCATAACCGCGGTTAAAGAGCTAGGTGCTGAAAGGATTGGTCATGGTGTATATGCTTTTTTAAAGGAGGATGTTTGTCAATTTATAAAGGATAGGGGTATACCTTTGGAAATGTGTATAACCAGCAATGTGCAAACGGGGGCTGTTGAAGGGTACAAAGCTCATCCCATTAAAAAGTATTTAG
Source organism: Tepidimicrobium xylanilyticum (assembly GCF_900106765.1). NCBI lineage: Bacteria > Bacillati > Bacillota > Tissierellia > Tissierellales > Tepidimicrobiaceae > Tepidimicrobium > Tepidimicrobium xylanilyticum. Next base: position 207,143 of record NZ_FNNG01000001.1, on the reverse strand, counting down.
ACCGAGGTATGAAAGTAACTATTAATACCGATAATCTAACGGTTTCCGATACTACACTGGAACAAGAATATAAGAAAGCAATAGAGTTTTTAGATTTTAATTATGGGGATTTGATACGGGTTATACAAAATGGAATTGAATTTTCTTTTGCAGATGAGGGAGAAAAAGAAAGATTAAAAGAGGTTATTAATAGGGAATTAGAATCATTAAATTTAAAATAGGCCGCATATCAATATATGCGGCCTATTTTAAATTTAGAGTTTACTGAATAAAGCTATTTTTGCTGTATCCTCCAGCATTTCAGCTAAATAGAACGCTTGATAGAAATCCTTGCCCACGGTGATAATACCATGTTCTTTCATGAGGATCCCAACTCGCTGTGGATCTTTAAACTGTTCTATCACCATATAGGCTAGTTCTTCAGAACCGGAGGGAGCAGTGCCAATGGTGGGTACGTGCTTTAGATAAGCTTTAGCATGGTTGGTCACCATTGGCAAGCTGTCATGGTTAGCAGCTATTGCAGTTGCAAAAGGGGGGTGCACATGTATAACTGCATTTACATCTGGTCGGACTTTGTATATGCCTGCGTGGAAACGCCATTCTTTTGATATTTGTTTGCTTCCAGCTACTATATTTCCATCTAAATTGATTAGTACTACATCTGAAGGAGTCATATCGCTGAAGGCAGAACCAGAAGCTTTAATCAAAATTTGATTACTGTTTGGTATTCTACAACTGATATTTCCTCCGGTAGCCGTGATCAGATTCTTATCATAACATCTTCTGCTGATGTTTACCAATTCTTCTTTAAGCAATTGTATATCCATAGTATTACCTCCAAAATATCCTAAATATCTCTAGAAATTTCAAATAGTTTCTTTTCATAGGGGGGAGTAAAAACTCCAGCTTCGGTGATAATAGATGTAATATATCTATTTGGGGTAATATCAAACCCGGGATAGAGAGCTTCAACACCTTCTACGCTTATATTTTTACCATCTATATAGAGGACTTCAGAACCATTTCTAAACTCTATTTCAATTTCTTTACCTGTTCTATTCCTAGGTTCTACATTATATTTAGAAGTTGAAATATGGAAAGGAATATTATTATCATGAGCAGCTAAGGCTAATAAATAGGTGCCAATCTTGTTAGCTGTATCTCCATTTAATGCAATTCTGTCGGATCCAGTTATAATCCTATTGACTAAATTCTTTTGAATAATGGCACCAGCCATATTGTCGGATATCAATTTCACTGGAATGCCAAACTTTTTCAATTCCCATGCAGTAATTCTAGCGCCTTGGAAATATGGTCTAGTTTCGCAGGAGATAACAGATATATCTTTTCCTTGTTCTACAGCAGTTCTAAATATGGAAAGTGTTCTTCCGCCAAATCCAAATCCAGCTACTCCACCAGCGTGGCAGATGGTCATAATGGTTTCACCATCGCTAATCAATTTGGCACCATTCTTTCCAATCTGCCTTTCTACTTCCAATTGTTTTTCCATAATATCCACACTAAGTTTCTGCACCTCAACTAATGCTTCATCTGGCTTTAGTCCTTTTAGACTAGTAATTAAATTGCTCACCGTCTTATGCATATTTACTGCAGTAGGTCTAGTGCTTATTAAAAGATTTCCTATCGCTTCCAATCTGTCTAATTTTCCTTTGGAGTTAAAAACCTCTATTAGTACTCCATAAATACCAGCCAGAGCAATGGCACCTGAACCTCTGATAACCATATCTTTGATAGCTTGTGCTATCTCTTCTGCAGTTCTTAATTCTATGTATTCTTCTTTAGGAAGTTTCAACTGATTAAGCATTACAATTTTTCTGTCATCGTACCAAGCTGGCATAATCAAATTGTAGTCTTGAAGTTTTTCAATATATGATTTAATAATTGCATCCATAGCTTCACATCCTATCTGAAAAATTATAATAAATTGACAAGATAAAGCTAGAACGACAGACGTCCTACCTCTAGTTTATACTTATATACTTAAATTGTCAATACTTAAATCAACTTATCTTTTATATAGTATTCATGGATTTTAAAGCTCAAATTCTATTTAGGTTAAATCTTAAAATATTCCGTTTTGAATCCCCATTTTAGAGTATAAATGATGATAACAGAAGACAAAGAAATTATGGGAGGAAATCATATGAATGGTTGTTAAAATGACGGATAAGGTAAGTTGGGTAGAAAAATAGATTAGGAGTTAAGGCGTTTCCATGGAGATTAATATTCAACTCATAGAGGTTCTTCTTATAATTCTTATCTAATAAGGGACGAAAGTACTGTACTAATCGATACGGTATTGGAACCCTTTGTAGATGAGTTTGTTGAGAATTTAAAAAAGGAAATAGACCATAGTGGAGCTTTACTTTTGTTGATGGAAGAGATTCTGGATAGGCCTATTTACTGCAGTCTTAATGGAGCTAAGAACTTAAAAGCCCATTTCCATAGGGATTGGAATTTTGTAGAAGTTAAAACTGAAGATGAATTGGAGATTGGAAAGATAAAAGTTTATAATAGCATGGGTGTTAAAGGGTATACTACATATAGAGAAAGATTCGAGGTGATTCTATGAAAAAATATAAAAAGCCCTGCAAAGAGGAATTAAAGAAGAGGTTAACTCCTATTCAATGTAAGGTTACCCAAGAGAATGGAACGGAAAGGCCATTTGGTAATGAGTACTGGGATCATGAAGAGGAAGGAATATATGTGGATATAGTAAGTGGAGAGCCTTTATTTTCTTCAAAGGATAAATATGATGCAGGCTGTGGTTGGCCTAGTTTTACTAAGCCAATAGATAAGGAATTTATAAAAGAGAAATTAGATACCAGCCACGGTATGATAAGAACTGAAGTAAGAAGCACATATGCAGATTCCCACCTTGGCCATGTATTTCCCGATGGACCAAGGGATAAAGGTGGATTAAGATATTGTATTAACAGTGCTGCCTTAAGATTTATCAAAAAAGAGGATATGGAAAAGGAAGGCTATGGTGAGTATTTGGAGTTATTTGATGGATAATAATCATACGATATGAACGAACTTTTATGACTCTGCTATTAGTAGGGTCATTTTATGTTTAATTTCATATGATTATAAGAAATAAAATCGGGTAGAATTATAAATAATAACAGATTTGAATATTATTAACAAATGAAAACTAATTATTAGGCTATCATATAGGATTTTCGAAAATCAAGTGGAAAGTTATTTATAGCAATAGTCGTTTTTGGAAGGGGAGATTAAATGTTAGATTTAAGTAAGATGTCCACTGAGCAGATCAATGAAAGGACTCAGGATTTGGACATCCTGCCTATCAGGGAAGCATTGGAGATTATGAACGAGGAAGACCAGAAGGTAGCAATAGCTGTAAAAAAAGAAATTCCTCAGATAGAAAAGGCTGTAAAGGCAGTAATAGAGACCTTTAATAATAGTGGCAGGCTCATATACGTAGGGGCAGGAACCAGTGGCCGTTTAGGGGTTTTAGATGCAGTAGAATGTCCTCCAACCTTTGGGACTCCACCGGAGATGGTACAGGGTTTGATTGCAGGAGGAGAAGAAGCTTTTGTAAAAGCTATTGAGGGAGCAGAAGACAGCATGGAATTGGGAGCAGATGACCTAAAAAATATAGGATTGAATTCAAAGGATATAGTAGTTGGCATTGCAGCCAGTGGCAGAACTCCCTATGTAAAAGGAGCTCTTAACTATGCTAAGGAAATAGGTTGTAAAACTGTAGCTATTGCTTGTAACAAAAACTCTGAAATAGGAGCAATAGCGGATATAGCAATTGAGGTGGTGGTAGGACCGGAAGTTCTGGCTGGTTCCACTAGGCTTAAGGCAGGTACAGCTCAGAAATTGGTGCTTAATATGATTTCCACCATATCCATGGTAGGCCTTGGAAAGGCATATAAAAACCTTATGGTGGATGTACAGCTAAATAATATTAAATTACAAAGTAGAGCAGAAAACATTGTTGTGGTCGCCACAGGTGTGGATAGGAAAATAGCAAGAGAAACCCTTGAAAAGGCTGGTGGCAGTGTAAAATTAGCAATTACAATGATTCTATTAAACTGTGATAGAGAAGAAGCCGAGAAAAAATTGGCTGAAGCCAATGGACATATTAGAAAGATTATAACTTAAAAAGAAAGAGGTGTAAATATGGCTAAAAATAAGGAATTAGCTAAAAAGATACTCGAGTTGGTTGGTGGCGAAGAGAACATAATTACCGTAACCAACTGTATGACAAGGCTCCGTATTAATGTAAAAGATACGGAGAGGGTAAAAATGGAGGATTTAAGGAACACGGAAGGTGTACTAGGGGTTACAGGTACCGATGCACTACAGGTAGTAGTTGGACCAGGTACCGCTAAGAAACTAGCAGATATATTTGCAGATGAATTTGGATTTGAAGTTGACACTCAAGTAGAAGAAGATTGGCAGGAGACCAAAGCAGATATTAAAGCAAAACAGAAGAAAGGACCTATTAAAGCAGGGCTGGAAACTATTGCAGGTATCTTTATTCCTCTTATTCCTGCCATTATACCAGCAGGTATATTCAATGGATTTGCATCCTTAATAAGTACACTACAAAATAACGGGAATTTACCTACTAATACTTTCTGGAATTTCATTCAGTTGATGTTTGCTCTAACAGGAGCAGCTTTCTTAGGCTATTTTGCTATATATACGGGAGTCAATGCCGCTAAAAGATTTGGAGCAACGGAAGCATTAGGTGGAATGATTGGGGCCATGACTATTGGAGCACAGATTAACAACATTTCTCAATTATTTGGATTATATGATGCAGAAGTGCCTTTAAATTCGATCCTTACTACAGGAAAAGGTGGAATCATAGGTGTAATCTTTGGAGTATATCTACTTTCCAAGATTGAGAAGAGAGTAAGAAAAATCGTACCAGACGTATTGGACATAATTCTTACTCCCCTTATAACACTGTTAATTACAGGATTGGCTTTAGTACTGATTATAATGCCTGTATCTGGTTTTATTTCCGATGGACTTGTAAAAGTTCTAAGTATCTTTATAAGTTCTGATAACACAATTGTAAATATTATATCTGGTTATATACTATCAGCAGTATTCTTACCAATGGTTCTGCTGGGATTACACCATGGACTAATTCCAATTTATGCCATCCAATTAGAATCAATGGGAGGAGTATCCTTATTCCCAGTACTTGCTATGGCAGGAGCTGGCCAAGTAGGGGCAGCCATAGCTATATATTTTAAAGCCAAAAGGGTTAATAACCAGAGGTTGCAGTCGGTAATTGCGGGAGCACTGCCAGCAGGAGTTCTGGGAATTGGAGAACCATTAATTTATGGAGTAACTCTTCCATTAGGAAAGCCCTTCATTACAGCAGGCTTAGGAGCAGGCTTTGGAGGAGCATATGTTATGGCATCTAAGGTATTGGCCACTGCCTGGGGGCCATCGGGTCTAGTAGCCATCCCCCTTATGCAACCTGATTCCATGCTAAACTATTTCCTGGGAATACTCATTTCCTATATAGGTGGATTTATCATAACCAATATATTCATAAGAACTTCGGATGTAGACAATGCTTAATAGATTTGGTTTATCAGTCTATTTATCCACCTTCGATATTCAAAAGGAAATGTTAGAACAATATGTAGGAAGTGGATACTTTGTATTCACTTCTTTCCATATGCAGGAGGAGTTTAATAGCATGGAGGATTATTTCCAAAAGGCAGTGAAAATGTGTAAATGGCTTAATGAAAGGAATTTTAAAATAATTGGAGATGTGTCGTCGAAAACTCTGGAATTCTTTAAATATCATTCCATAGTGGAATTTGCTAAGGATATGGGGATTGACATTTTACGTTTAGATTATGGTTTTAGCCAAGAGGAAATTTTAGAAATTGCTAAAGAATATCCAATATCTTTTAATCCTTCAACGGAAGATGAGGTTATGGCTAAGAAGATTTTGGATATTAGCACTATTGTTTATGGGCTACACAACTTTTATCCTAGACCCGAGACGGGACTAGATCCAGAGGATTTTTATATAATAAATGATGGGCTTAAAAAATTGGGGATAAAAACTTTAGCCTTTATTCCAGGGGATGAGATGAAACGAGGTCCTATATATGAAGGACTGCCAACTTTAGAAAAACATAGGAAGATTTCTCCATATGTGGCCTTTTTAGATTTAGTTGTAAATTATGGGGTCGATGCGGTATTTGTTGGGGATGTTAAAATATCTAAATTTGAAGGAAAGCTAATTACCGACTATATTAAGGAAGGAATTATAAACATTCCCGTAAAATTTTTACCTGAGTATGAATATCTGTACGATAAAGTATTTACCATTAGGCCTGACTCACCAAGGAGCTTAATGCGCCTGCAGGAGTCTAGGGAATATGGTACCCCTGGAGAATTAAAGGAGCCCTTTAACTGTATACCTAGAAAAAGAGGTTCTATTACCATGGACAATATAAAATACAAGAGGTACTCTGGGGAAATTCAAATATTAAGACAAAACTTTTCTCGAGACGATAGAGTAAATGTAATAGGAAAGGTCCATGACGATTATTTGGATATCATGGAATGTATAAAGAATAGGGATAAAATTAAATTTATAAAACTATAGGGAACTAAAGGCTTAGTTCCCCTTACCTCTTCAAACCATATCTTTTGTTATTCATCAATATGTTCAACACCAACTGATAGGCTAGGAGTCCATTTTATTTACAGAAGAAAATGTACAAGCAATGGAGCTTATGAAGTCAATTGGCACTAAGCAAATTAACCTGGATAGGAAAAATTGCATAATAGATGATTGTTTTATTTGGAATAAAAGGCATGTTGTTTTATAATATATAGTAACTTGGGGCAAGAAATAGGAGGGAAGTTAATGAAATATAATATAATGTTTATGGTCCGTAAAAAGGATTTTGCTAACAATATGGCACCGATTTTAGATAGTTATGAATGGTGGGTAGATTTAGTCAAAAAAGCTCTTGAAAATGCAGATGAATTTGAAATGAGGCTATGGGAAGATGACTTAGAAGGTATCAAATCTGGAGAAAAGTTTGGGGAAAAAGTACCTAACAATGAAACAAAGGAAATAGTTTATAAGGGGAAAATGGTTTCTGAATTAAAAGAAGAGATTTTAACAAATTTTTTGACTGAAGAAGGATATATAAAATGGTTTACATTAACTTTAATAAGAGAAAATGAAGATATTTTTACTAGTGAACACTATGGAGATGAAACGTATATTTTGGTACATACAATGGAACAAGTACAAGCTGTTCGAAATTGGGCTAAGAATTATCCGACAATATGCAGAGTAGATGTTTTTGAATACGAATAATTCGAAAATTTAAAAGAAGGATTTTATAAATAAAGGTAGAATATGTAATATGGGACTTCCGCTTGCAAGGTAAATCCATATTGGCTTATAGCCTTACTATTTGCAAGCAGTTGAAGCTACAGTATTATATTCGATGAAGAGGAGAGAATCAAAATGAAAGCTCTAGGAATAGTTTTTAGCTCAAGAGCTAATGGTAACTGTTCAAATGCCATAAAATATTGTTTAAATAAAATGAAGAATAAGGGTTATGAAATTGAAACACTGAATATATTTGAATATGAGATTCAGGGCTGCGGAAATTGTAATTATATCTGCTTTAACAGCGGAGAGTGCGTTAAAGAAGATGACATATACAAATTATATAATAGGTGTTTTGAGGCAGACAAGATAATATTTGCTATCCCAACATTTTGCGGCCATTTAACCTCCCAGTATTTTAAATTTTGGGAAAGGTCGCAATCCTTGTTTAAGGATGAAGAAGAATGTGAGAATATTTTTTTGAAGAAAATTAATTTAATCATCATAGGCAATTTATCTTCTGGGGGAGATATGGCTGTTCATGAAGCACTATATGGCTTTATAAATAGAAGATTTTATCCTGAAGTTGTATTGTTATCTTCAGAAGATTATAATACAAGTTCTATAAAAGGGAATTTAGTTGAATTTAGCGGGATAAGGGATAGATTAGATAATTTTGTAGAGAAAATAGTAAGCAAAAGTTAATGCAAGGGAAGGGATAAAAAGAAAAGAAATCTGTTAAGAAAGCAGACTCCACACATAATAGTTATTCATAAGGTCCCCACTTCTAAATGCAAATAGAGGTGGGGAAATTTTATTTACAAGACTGCTAAAATATAATATAATTGAATATAAAAATTTCAAAAAATCGCCAAACCATACACTATAAAACATCAGAGGAGGACAACAATGAAAACGAAACTTACTTTTAAAGAAACCTTACTAGTAGGATCCTTACTATTTGGATTATTTTTTGGTGCTGGGAATTTGATTTTCCCAGTACAATTAGGGCAAATGGCAGGAAGCAATACTTTACAAGCAACAATTGGATTTTTAATTACAGGTGTGGGACTCCCAATGCTAGGAATTATTGCATCAGCAATTTCACAAAGTGATAGTTTATTTTATATGGCTAAACCTGTTAATAAAGGTTATGCTATTTTTTTTACCTGTGCTTTGTATTTGACAATTGGTCCACTGTTTGCTATCCCACGTACTGCTACAGTTGCTTTTGAAGTAGGTCTCCGCCCTTTTATATCGGAAGATTATTTGAGTATAGGACTATTAATTTTTTCGTTTATTTTCTTTGCTATTACCCTTTATTTTTCACTAAAGCCTGGAAGAATTATAGATTGGATAGGGAAATATCTCAATCCTATTTTTTTAATACTTCTATCTGTTTTGTTAATAGCTACATTTGTTAATCCCATGGGACAAATTAATCAGCATAGCCCCCAGGGCAAATATGTTACTGAACCATTATTTACTGGATTGTTGGATGGATACAATACTATGGACGCTTTAGCATCTTTGGCTTTTGCAATTATTATTATTTCTAATGTTAGAAAGCTGGGTATAAAAAACCCAAGTTCAATTGCCATTGAAACCTTTAAATCAGGTTTAATAAGTGTTGTTGGTATGGCTGTTATTTATGCCTCATTAGCCTACATGGGAGCCACAAGTTTAGGCAGTTTAAGCCCTGCTGATAATGGCGGAATCATTCTATCTATGGTAAGCAATTACTATTATGGATTTGTTGGGCAAGTTCTATTAGCAGCAATAGTATCTGCTGCCTGTTTAAAAACTGCTATTGGCCTGATTACTTCCTGTGCAGAAATGTTCGGTGAAATGTTTCCAAAATCAATTGATTATAACAAGTATACTATTGTATTTACGCTAGTTTCATTTGTAATTGCTAACTTTGGATTAAATAATATAGTTCAGCTATCTGTGCCAGTGCTCATGTTTCTTTATCCATTGGCAATTACCTTAATTACATTGTCATTGTTAAATCCATTTATTCATAAGGAAAGAATTATATATAGATGGACAACTGCTTTAACAATTATGGCAGCATTTTTTGATTTATGTAAAGCCTTACCAAAACCTTTGCAGAATAATTTAATTATAAAAAATATTGTTAACTTTGCTCATTCATATCTAACTGGATTTGATTATGGGTTTGGATGGATAATACCAGCATTTTGTGGTTTTATCATTGGGTTAATTATTTGGAAAATTAAAGAAAAACTGAATTTTAGCTCTACTTAAATAGTAGGACCTCGATTACATTGGTTCAGTTATGTAGAGTAGATGTTCTCAAATACAAATAGCTGGGACATAATGTATATTATGGAAGTTGCCTTGTTTATATAGTCTATATAAAAATGGTTCAAATAGTTGATTTTCTTATGATATTATGTTATAATTGTCTACAATCTAAACTTGGAAGTAACAATTTAATATATATTAAGTTTTCTAGGGTTCCGCAGCTTATAGCTGGCTGGTCCGAGAGAAAACGCACAGTATAAATACTGTGTTCACGGAAGGATAAAAGCCTGAGAGATATTTAATAATATTTCTTAAGGCTTTTTTATTTTAAATATGTAATTTGGGAGGAATCTAAATGAAAAAATTTATCATTGAAGATTCTTTTTGGGAAATGTTCCCAAACGCTAAAATTGGAGTTGTTATCTGTCGAAGCATTGATAATAGAGTAAAAGATAGAGAAAAGTATGTAGAAATGATTTCAAAGGCAGAAAAGGAAGCATTAAGATATTTGCAAGATGATGAATTTAGCAATAATCCTGTAGTAAAGGTTTGGAGAGAAGCATTTAAGAAATTTAAGACGAAAAAAGGGGCCAGGTCATCTATAGAGGCATTGTTAAAGAGGGTTTATAAGGGGAACCATATAGGAAATATCAATCCGCTAGTTGACATTTATAACTCTATTTCTTTAAAGTATGCATTACCATGTGGTGGTGAGGACATAGACAAGTTTGTAAGCAATATAAGGTTGACTACAGCTATTGGTAATGAGGAATTTATTCCACTTGGGGCAGATGAGAATTTACCACCATATGAGGGTGAAATAGTTTATAAGGATGATAAAGGGGCAATTTGCAGATGCTGGAACTGGCGTGAAGCAGTAAGGACAATGCTTACAGAAGATACGACTAATGCTTTTTTATGTATTGAACTGATTGATGAAAGTAGATTGAAAGAATTTGAGAGTGCATTAGAGGACTTGTCAAAATTGGTACAGGACAATTTAGGTGGGACTAACAGGATTTCAATTTTAGATATTAACCACAAAGAAATAACCATAGATTAGGTTAGGAGGATGAGTATGAACAACTTCAGTTATAAAGAAATTTATATAGAAGATGGTAAAAGAGTATTAGAAGTGGACATACTTCCTGAAAAGTACTGTAATTTTGATTGTATTTTCTGCCCTATAGGGCGAACACACAATAAGGTAGACGTACAACAAGCATTTAAGGAAATTGATAATTCATTAAAAGAGCTAGACAATATGATAGAAAATAATGAAATAGATTTAGTTTACATTAATTCAAAGGGAGAAGCCCTTTTAAATAGCAGAATCAACGATATAATTGACCTAATAAAAAGTAAGGGAGTATCTGTAAGACTGCTATCTAATGGATATTTATTAGGTAAAGATGAATATATGGAAATTGCTAATAAATGCGATGAGGTTATTGGAGAGATAAAGGTAATAACTGAAGTAGATTTTCAAAAAGTCCAAAGACCAATTGGAGGATATACCTTGGAAGAGTATATTTCAAATATGGCCTTATTTAATAAGCAATATGAAGGGAAATTCATATTTGAAGTTACTATTATTAAGGGCTACAATGATGATGAAGAATCTGTTGAGAAGATAAAGGATATTATTAAGAAGATATCTCCTGATGAGGTAATTATTGCAAGAATGGAAGGTGAACCATTTAAGAAGAAACTTGGTATTAGTGATGAAAGATTTGAGCAAATTTCAAATTTATTATTAAATGTTTAGTAAACTGATATGTGCCGTATTATTCAAAGGGATAAAAATATAGCTGAAACATTTAGGCGCCAAAATTCTAGTGATTGTGAGAGGAAATCAAAGGGAGGCTACAGGATAAAGAGGTTGAATTTGTTGAAGTTTCCTTTTGCACTGGAATCATGATAGTTAAAAAAACAAAATATTAGTTGACACTATATGTAAATTAATATATATTTGTTATGTGGGTATTTAGAAATTAGCTTCAGGCGGTGTAAAGATGATAAAGGAGCAATTGGTTAGTACAATTTTGGATATACTTCCAATGTCATATTTTGGCATAGCATTTACTAATGCTATGTTTGCAGGTGAAGTGTGTCCAAAATTAAATATTATGTTAACCAATGCTTATAAATCTATCTGTCTATCATCTTCATAGATTAAGATTATTTTTATATTTTAAATGTGATTTTATAATGTAGTTATATTGTTTTAAGTAAACTCGGGTAGATTTATATGCTCGAGTTTTTAGTTTTTTGTAGATAACACTAAAAGGTAATTAAAACAATAGATTATTATATGCTAAGTATATTAAGGCTACTACTAACTCGAGCAATTATAAGCTCGAGTTTTTTGTTATGAGAAAGTTGACTTATGAAAATGTAAAAAAATTGAGGGGGATTAGCATGATAGAAATAGGAATAAAGAATTTATGCAAATATTATGGTGCAAATAAGGTACTTGAGAATGTTACGCTTGAAATTAAGACAGGTGAGAGAATAGGCTTAATTGGGCGAAATGGCTCTGGAAAGACAACCTTATTTAAGATAATAGCTGGATTAGAAGAATACAATGGTGGAGAACTGACTTTAAGAAAAGGTGCCACAATAGGATTTTTAGAACAGATACCCTTATATCCAGAGGAATACAGGGTAATTGATGTTTTAAACATGGCCTTTGAAGATGTTTATAAAATTAAAAGGGAAATGGAGAAGCTTGAAAGTAAAATGTCAAATATACAGGGTGAAGAACTAGATAGAATAATGAATAAATATAGTTGTCTTCAGGAGAAGTTTGAGGTAAATGGAGGCTATGATATAGAAGAGAAGATTAATAGAATATCTACAGGGTTACATTTTGATGCAGGTTTTCTTGAAAAAAAGTTCTCATTGCTTAGTGGAGGTGAAAAAACCATTGTAATGTTAGGAAAGATATTACTTGAAAATCCAGATATATTATTATTAGATGAGCCTACTAACCATCTGGATTTTGAAGCTATCGACTGGCTGGAAAATTTCTTAAAGGAATATAATGGAGCTGTAATGATTATTTCTCACGATAGATACTTTTTAGATAAAGTTGTTACTAGAATAATTGAAATAGTGGATGGCAAAAGTGAACTGTACTTGGGAAACTATTCCTATTATGTTGATGAAAAAGAGAGGAGAATTTTAGAAAGATTAGAGGAGTATAAAAGACAAACTAAAAAAATAAAATCTATGGAGGAAGCTATAAGGAGATTTAGAGATTGGGGAGCTAGGTCAGATAATCCTAGATTTTTTAAAAAGGCTGAAAACATGAGGAAAAGAATAGAAAGAATGGATAAGATAGCGAAACCTAATCTAGATAATGGGGAAATTGGTTTGTTCTTTAATGGGAGTGAGAGAAGTGGCAAAGATGTTATAAGTGTATCAAAAGTTAGCAAATCATTTAAGGATAGGATATTAATTAAAGAGGTTGATTTCCATTTGAAATACTTAGATAGAGTAGCATTAATTGGGGAAAATGGCTGCGGTAAATCTACATTTTTAAAGATGATATTAAATAGATATATTTTGGAAAAGGGAAAGAATTCTATATTAGGGTATATAGAGGATTTTTCTAATTACAAGGAAGATGAAGGTACTATTAATATAGGTGCTAACGTTAGGATAGGCTATCTTGACCAGAATGTCGTATTTGAAAATGAAGACTACACTGTACTTGAATGTTTTAGAGAAATAAGGCCAATACCAGAAGGGCAGATTAGAGCTATTTTAGCAAAGTTTATGTTTTATGATGAGGATGTATTTAAAAAGGTAAGCATGCTGTCAGGTGGTGAGAGAAGCAGGCTAAGACTTTGCCAGCTGATGCATCAGGATATAAACCTCCTAATATTAGATGAGCCTACGAATCATCTTGATATAAGTTCTAGAGAAGCCCTTGAGCAAGCGCTTATGGAGTTTGAAGGGACCATATTGTTCATATCTCATGATAGATATTTTATTAATAAAATAGCTGATGAAATAGTTGAACTCAAGGATAAAAAATTAAAAAATTATAAAGGGAATTATGACTATTATGTAGAAAAAGCAAAGGAAGAGAAGTTGAAGCTGGGAAACGAAAAGACTATTTACAAAAAGAAATTAGAAAAAAACAAAAAAAGTAAAAGTAATCCAGTTATTGATAAAGCAAAGGAAGAAAAGAAAAGACTAAAGAGAAAACAGCAAATTGAAGAAGAAATATCTGAACTTGAGGGCAGATTAAAAAAATTAGAGATAAAGCTGGCAGAGTATTCGAGTGATTATAATAAGCTTATGGAGATATATTCTCAAAAGGAAGAATTGCAAAAAGAAATTGATATGCTCTTGGAACAATGGGTTAAGCTAGATTAAGATAACTTATAATAATTCTATTATCTCAATCATTATATAAAACTAAGGTTAAAAATAGTAATAAAGTAGGATTTCAATTAACCTCACCTAACTTATTGTAAAAAAGCAAAAAAGCAGAAAATCTTTTTGAATTTAAGTATTTTCTGCTTTTTTTATTAACTCATTATGCTTTGTCTTTAATCCGAACCTATCTTTAATGTGGGTTTTGCATAGCACGAAATGACAGCCCCAAGGAGATTCTAACTCCTGTTTTCGTTGTGAGGGGGCAACGTCTTAATCGCTTGATTATGGGGTCATGGCTCCGAGATTAGGATTCGAACCTAAACCATGTGATCCAGAGTCACAGGTGCTACCGTTACACCATCTCGGAATAATTTACATTTTTAGTATATACCCATTTTTTATGGTTGTCAAGAGTGTCCAAAAAGGCTCATAAGAAGTTGTACTTCTTATGAGCAATAGAATTACAGATTATTGATAAATTCAATTGCCTTATCCATTCTTCTTAAACATTCTTCTTTGCCTAATATAGATATAATATCAAACAATCCTGGTCCTACAGTTCTACCTGATAGGGCAAGTCTTGTTGGATGAATAATGTCGCCACCTTTAATACCTAGTTCATCAATTAAATCTCTATATACTTTTTCTACCGCTTCTACAGAAAAATCTGAAGCCTTTTCTAAAGCTAATTTGCCTTTAGTCAATAGTTCTACGACATTATCTTTTTTGAATCGCTTTTCTACTCCTTTTGGATCGTATTCGTCAATGTCCTTAAAGAAATATTCACTTGCATCTGCAATTTCTGAAAGAAGTTTTACTTTTTCTTTTACTGCTGAAACTACCCTTTTTATATAATTATATTTATATTCTATTTCATCTTCACTTATAAGCCCTTTCTCAATGAAAAAAGGAATAGTTTCCCTTGTAATATAGTCTATATCAAGGCTTCTTAAATAGTTGCCGTTAATCCATGATAGCTTATTAATGTCATAAATTGCAGCAGTTTTTGAGACCCTATCCAGAGAGAATTTTTTCACAGTATTTTCAATGCTGAAGATTTCTTCATTTCCTCCAGGAGCCCATCCTAGTAATGTTAAATAGTTAACTATAGCTTCCTTTAAGTAGCCCTGTTCTTTAAACTCTTCAACAGAGGTAGCCCCATGTCTCTTACTCAACTTGCTCCTATCAGGAGCTAAAATCATTGAGATATGTGCAAACTTAGGAATTTCATATCCTAAAGCCTTATACATTAAAATTTGTTTTGGTGTATTGGAAAGATGTTCTTCTGCCCTTATTACATGACTTATTTTCATCCAATGGTCATCAACTACACATGCAAAATTATATGTTGGCATATTGTTGGATTTTAATATTATATAGTCGTCCAATTGTGAATTATCAAAACTTACTGTCCCTCGTATTAGGTCTGATACTTCTGTAATTCCTTTCCTTGGGAGCTTTATTCTAATAACATAAGGTTTGCCCATTTTAATATTTGCTTCTATCTCTTCCTTAGATAGTGTTGAACATTTGCCAGAATATCTGTAAGGAACTTTAATAGAATTTTGAATTTTCCTTTCCATTACAGTTTCTTCTTCAGTACAGAAGCAGTAATATGCTTTTCCTTCTTCTACTAATCTTTGGGCTTCCCTTCTATAAAGTTCCAATCTTTCAGACTGAAAATAGGGGCCATACCTACCACCAATTTCAGGGCCTTCATCCCATTCAATACCTAACCATTTTAAACTTGATATTATTTGCTTTACTGAATCTTCCTTAAACCTTTCCCTATCAGTGTCTTCTATACGAAGGATAAATTTTCCACCATATCTTTTAGCAAAAAAGTAATTAAACAGTGCAGTTCTTGCTCCACCAATATGCAAATATCCGGTTGGACTGGGAGCAAAACGGACTCTAATCTCCTCCATAATATTTCTCCTTTCGTTTTAACTATATGTATTATATCACTATTAAGTTTTTATTAAAATAATGGAAGTAAGGCATTATTTAAAGTAATACTTATTTTTTTAGTACACACTATGGACATGAAACATATATTTTTTGCGCAAATAATGGAGCAAGTACATGCTATGCAAAGATTGGCTAAGAATTATCTATTAATATTGAGAGTAGATGTATTTGAGTGTGAATTAAAAAAGATTTGTTAAAACTGGTTCAGCACAATTTACTTGGAATTAATATGATAGGCACCATCAAATGGTGCCATCAATTTTCTATTATGTTAATTCTTATATGGGTCCATAATTACATGGATATATTTACTAATTATGTCCTCTTTTATATATTTTTTTGATTCTTCAAAGGCTCCATTTGAATATTTTTTGAAGGTGACTTCATCTTTTAATATTTCTTCAATTGCCTCTATTACTCCGTCAAGATCACCATAGGGTACTAATTTACCTGCATTGTGGGTTACTATGGATTTGGCAGCAGGGTATGAGTCGTATACTATAACAGGCATTCCTACCGAATAGGCCTCTACTATTACATTACCAAAGCCTTCATAGTTGGAAAGCAGGAGTAATATGCTATTTTCATGAGCTACTTCGCTAATATCCTTAATAACCCCTTTAACATTTACCTTTGAAAACTCTAATAATACCTTACTAATTCCATCTCCATAGGCGTTAATATTGTATTTTGGATAGAGTCTATCTGCTAATTTAATATACTCCTTAATGTTTTTTTGAATTATATCGAATCTACCCATATACATTAGACTATTGGTATATCTACATATTTGATTTCTAGGAGTTTTTGAAGGATTAGGGACAATATAGGATTTGAAATTATATTCAACCTTTGAATTGCCTAATATTTTCAATATCTCTTTTTTGTCTTCTTCCGTGTAAAATAGGAATTTATCAATATATTTAATCTTCTCCGTCAAAATAAAAGGAACTTTGCCTTTTTCAACTGTTCCAAAGGTAATATCTGGTCTATTGGATTGGAATATGATTATTTCATTGTTAATCAAATCCTTTTTAGACAAGAATATCAATTTTTGAACCCCAAAAACTACAATTTTAGAATTGGGGATTATTACTTCCTCCTTAATTTCTTCATTATCTATTTCAAATATGTTTATGTAGCGCTTAATCTTTTCGCTTTTATTTATAGCCATACTATATACTTCCACGTTTGGCAGTTTATCCAATATTAAATCCTTTTTATTATAAACTATGGGTATTTCTACAAATTTCTGCTCAGGGAGAGCCTGTTCTATCAACCTAATGATGGTTTGCACTCCACCTAGGGTTTGTGAACATCTATTGGACAAAAAATAGATTATGTCATCCTTGTTTAAACCCCTACTCATTTTATTATCACCTTTCCTATTGTATATATTATTTCTTTTCATCATCGCCACATTCATTAATTCCTTTATTACTCATAGTAGCAGCATAGGCTCCATTTATTTCGCCCCCAAGAACAATCATGATACTGGCAATATAAAGCCATATTAAAAGTACTATTATACCCCCTAAACTACCATAGGTTTTAGAATATTTGCCAAAATTATTTACATAGTACGAAAATATCATAGAAGCAATAACCCACCCAATGGTAGTAAATATTGCTCCAGGAAGAGTGTGGCGAATTTTTAAATGTATCCCTTCCTCTGGGGTAGGGCTGAATTTATATAATAGAGCAAATATTATTATCATGGACATAAGAGGAATTACAATACGCAACTTTTCCCATAAATGGATGAAAATATTAGTTGCACCTATTAGCCCAAATATTTTATTTCCTATGAGTTCTCCAAAAACTAACATACCAAGTACTATTATAAGGAGTAGGGCTAAGGCTACGGTAAATATGATTGCTATAGCTTTTAATCTCCAGTAAGGCCTTTTCTTTTTAACGTTATAGGCCTTGTTAATGGCCTTTATTATTGCTGTTATCCCTAAGGAACCAGTCCAGAGTGTTAATAGAAAACTTAAGGATAAAAGGGTGTCAGAACTGGAATAGGCTATTTCGTTTATAATTCCTTGAAGCAATTTTTGAGTTTCTTGCGGTAATAGAATATCTAAGCCATTAAACAGGTTTTCCTGTGTAATAGAAGTATAACTTAATATATTAAGAAAGAATATTAGAAAAGGAAATATAGATAGTATTAAATAGTAAGTAAGTTGTGCGCCTACAGCTGTTACTTCATCTTCTTTAATTCCACATATGAGCTGGTTGAGGAAAAAATACCATTTTTTATTTTTTTGCTTTTTTAATCTATCCTTTATATTGAGCGCTTTCAATTCTAAATCCCGCCTTATAAATGATATTTACATCTACAGGTATGATAGCATATTCTGATTTATTGATTGTCAAATAAATTATATTAACAATATTTTAATTCTAAAGGACTATGTTTATGAATGGGTTAAGGAAGAAAAAGAGAGGAGAAACCTCTCTAATTCTTTAAAAATCTATTAAACCAATTGGTAATCTCTTCAAGTCGTCTAATTCTATGCTTAGGTTTGCCAGATCTACTTAATTCGTGGTTTTCTCCTTTAAATATACAGATCCTTGATTCTACTCCATGGTATTTTAATGCAGTGAACATCTGTATTGCCTCCACTAACCAACAGCGATAATCTTCATCTGAGTGGATGAAGAGGGTAGGGGTCATTACCTTATTAGCGTATTTCAAAGGAGAATGGAACCATAATTTGTCTACATCATGCCAAGGAGTAGCTGTTTGCTGATCGGGAACAAAGTAATATCCAATATCCGTAGTGCCAAATTTGGATACCCAATTGGATATACTTCTTTGAGATGCAGCAGCCTTAAACCTGTTGGTATGGCCTATTATCCAGTTAGTCATAAAGCCACCATAAGAACCGCCAGTAACTCCTAATCTATTTTGATCTATATAGGGACAGCTTTCAAGGACCACATCGGTAAACTTCATAATATCTTCGTAATCGATGGTGCCATACTTGCCCCTTATATCTGCAAATTCATCTCCACGACCATCGCTACCCCTTGGATTGCAGAAGAATACTACATAACCTTCATTTGCCCAGTACTGCATTTCATGGAAGAAAACTTCACCATAGACGGTTTTAGGACCTCCGTGTATATCCAAAATACCTGGATATTTTTTATTTTCATCAAAATCTACAGGCTTTAATACCCATCCTTCAATTATTATTCCACTGTCAGTCTTAAAGGTTATTTTTTCTGGATTAGATAGTTTTCTTTCTTCTATAACCCATTGATTGAAATAGGTTAATTGTTCTTCCTTATAATTATCCAACCTGTATAATTCCTGTAATTTTAGCCCTCTAAGCCCTATAAACACTATATTTTCATCAAATACATCAAATCCATCTACAGAGCCTTTTTCCACAGTTAATTTTTCAATTTTTCCTGTTTTATCTATCCTATTTATATAGGAACTATCGTATTCCGTTGTAATAAAGTATAGATACTTCCCTTCTACTTTCATAGTAGTGCTACTACCATAACGCACATCTGCACCTACTGTGTTCCATAGGCTATAATCGAAATTCTTTGGGGTAAGCACCTTAGTATTTCCCTTATCATCCATTAAATAGATATGGTCATTTTCATTAAGCCCATAGTTTTCCATATGACTGCCGGTGAAGATTATGTAGTCTTCCAAAAAATCAGCATAAGAATAGTTAAAGTAATCATCATGGGTTATCTTTTTTAATAGATCTTCCTTAATATGGTAGATATATAAATCTGATTTTATTTGCATCTTGTCCATGAATGAATTGGCAATGAGTATTATTTTAGATTTATCCTTGCTTAATTTGAAATTTTCTACATTGGTAAATTGGTCGGTAATTGAGGTTAAAGCCTTTTCCCTAAGATTGTAGATATACAACCTATTCCTCTTTTTATTGGTAAAGCCTTTTCCATTGAACCAAAAGGGAATTTCATCTAATACTATGTAATCTTCTTCTTCCTTCATCTGCTTTAGAGCTTCTTCCTTTTCCTCTTTAGATAATCCTTCTAAATTAGGCCTATTGTGATCATATTCTGCACTTATTACTAGGTTATCTTCATCTAATATTTCAATTTGGTTTACATTTAGGGGAACTTCGAAGGCTTTTTTTGCTTCTCCGCCTAATAAAGATATTTCATAATAAACGGTGAACTCTTCACCCTTTTCTTTCCTAGCTTGGTCCTTTCTATCCCGTAGAGCTTGAAATAGTATTGTGTCTTTATCCTTAAATATAAAGCTGTTTTCCATGTTTCCAGAGGTGAGTTTAAGAGATTGGTTTGTTTCTATATCGTATACGTGAATGTTGGAAAGGTATGTATTTTCCTCCACATCCATTTCATGAAGGATAAAGGCTAATTTTTTTCCGTAAGGAGAAAACTTAATACCTGATAAAAACTTATACCTAGTTAAATCATCTACTTGCAAGTTTTTCATAGAACCCCTCCTTTTTATATGTTCTATGTTTATTATACATCAAAAATATAATATAAAATAGACTCGTATCAAGTAAAAAAATCGGTAATTGGTACCCATATAATATTGTTAAAGGGTCTCAATTACCGATTACATTCCTTACATATTCCATATAGATGAATATCCCTATCATTGACTATAAATCCATCTAAACTGTCTTCACTAAAAAAATTTGGGGAAATGGGGAAGTCATAGAGCTTCCCGCATTTCTCACATTTGAAATGGGCATGTATGTTGGTGTCAATATCATATCTTAATTCTTTTTCCTGTAGAGACAAAATCTTCACAACACCTTTTTCTAAAAACAAGTCCAGGGTGTTGTAAATGCTGGTTTTAGAGAGGGTAGGAATTTCATCCTTCAAACTTTTATATATGTCATCTACAGTAGGATGGTTTTTATTTTTTAGTAGATAACCTAATGTTTTGATTCTAATTGTAGAAGGTTTTATCTGATGTTTTGTTAGATACTCAATTAAATCATTATTATTATATTCCATTTTACTCCTCCTTTAGGAGTTAGGGGCTTATTTGGCTGTATAATAGCATCTTTTAGGGGATTCAATTAAGTCTTCTTTTTTTAGAGCCTTAATAGCCTTATCTACTTCTTTTTTATCCACATTAGCTTTTTCTGCTATTTCAGCTGCTTTTAGGGGTTCTTCAGATTCCTTTAAAGTTTTAAGTACCAATTCCTTAGTATCCAACCCAATTCCTCCTTTTGAAATCTAATCTAAAACAAATTTGTAATGATTACAATTTTATTATAATTACAATCAGCTTTTTTGTCAAGGTTTTATTTTAAAAAAAGAGATAGTTTATTAACTATCTCCCAAAATGGATTACTTTTCCATTATATTTTTCATATTCATCTTTCTTTGATAGGATTTTAAGTGCTAATTTTCCTAGTGAGGTTAAGGAAATTGAAAATGGATTCTTTTCATTATAATTCAATAATCCCATTAAATTCAAATAATAAGAAATGTTTGTTATGAAATTCCGTGTACTACTATTAGAATAGTGTAGACTATCTATCCTATAAATATTGTCTTTTTCTAAGCTAGTCAATAGATTCATTGCTTCAATCCTAATCCCCTTGATATCTCTATCTATGCCAAAGGCTTTTAGGAAATCTTCACTCCAGAGGAATTGTAACATTAAGCTAAATTTTTCCTCATCGCTAAGCCTCTGATAGCTGTGGCCTAGGTAGGTTAGATTTAATTTATTGTTATCTATTTTAGTCATTCCCTTGCTAATTGAAAGCAAATAGAAGAAGTGAATAAGAGGAAAATCCCTTTGGTTTGAGTTAGCCTTTGCTACCTCTTCTCTATTAATTAAAGCATCGTTTATCCTAATTAAATGTTTTTTCTTAATATATTTCTTTTTTTCAGTTACTTCGAAAGATTCAGCAAAAGTTAATAGCAGAAATTTCTCAAAGTCAGCAATGAAGCTTAAAGCTTCATCGTTTAAACTATAATTTATTCCCTGTGCTAATTCTACATCCACATTGAATGGAGGTTGGATTTCCCTTAATTTTGCCATATAAAAGAACCTATTTTTACTTATCTTAAGCAGGTCCTCATAGGGTCTAATGTAAGCTGGATCTTGGTTTTTAAGAAAGTATAAGTATTTTTTTAAGGTAGACAAATAGGAAGTAAAATCCCTTTTAGTAAATATGAATCCATCCCTTATAGCATCCATTATTAACTTTTCCATATCAAGCTGATCAAAGTCCAGCAGGAATAGATTCTTATTTATAAAATAATACTCGAATAATTCTATTAAATTGGCAATATGTGTTTTAATTGCTTGGGGGGATTCTTTGGTTTCCAGATAAAATTCAAAATCATTCAGTTCATCATAAAGTATATTGTTCATATCTTCGTCGTTGTCCATTACCTCATAGAAACACTCGGTATATATCCTATATACATTTATGCTGAATTTCTTTAAATATTCGCTTATGGACAGGTTAGGATATTTAAATCTAGTCCTATTGTAATCTAATAGTACTTTCTCAACAAACATATCTTTAACGGTAGATGGCAAGAAACTGATATTGCCAATAAATCCTTTGTAATTAATTATTTTGCCAATTCTACCAAATATTAAATCGGTAGGATTTAATAAATTTGAAATATTGGGGTCCCAAATTATATGTTGTTTTCGTGTTAATAAATCTAGGAGATAGATGTTGTTATCCTTTATATTTTCAACTTCAAATAGGGAAATAAAGGATTTATTTCTCTCTATTAATATTTCCTTTTCTAAGCCGGTTAAACGGGAAGACCAATCTTCCAGCATATGTTCAATAAAGGATTTACCTTCATTTGTTCTATAATCTATGCTAATCCATACATTAAAGGCAATTTTTGCTTTTTGTTCATCGTAATCGGGATAATAAAATTCAACGGTATCTAACACTTTCTCCTTTTGTATAAATTCATTTATATATTTAATAAGCTTCTTTGTCGTATTCTCCTGTAAAGCCTGTATATCATCATAATCTAAATTCTTCATATTACCCTCCAAAATTTAATAGTATTCCTCCTAGTTACAATTAATATATATTATATACTAACTTTATTCAATGCACAATTTATTTCAATTGATAATGGATAATTGTTTTGGGCTGGCTGTCAGTTTTTTTATTTTGGAAAATAAATTTGGACAAATTATATTCTATTTATCCATATCATTACATATAATCAATTAAGAAATGTTTCAAGTTAGCGTACATCTAATATTAGTTCTAGGTTTCTCATTTGAGATTTTAAATATGATCTTATTGAGGGGGGATTTCATTGGTAAAAAGGTTACTTGCTTTGTTACCAGTTGTCATCCTTACAATAGGCTTAATAGCTTGTGGTCAAAGTAAGGAGGTGCAAATGGACTTAGGTTTTAAAATTGGTATAGTTACTGGCACTGTTTCTCAAGGGGAGGAGGAATATAGGGCAGCAGAAAACGCAATAGCTAAATATGGAAGTGCCATTAAACACGTAACCTATCCGGATAAGTTTTCACAGGAGCAGGAAACTACCATAGCTCAAATAACTGCATTGGCTTCAGACCCTGAAATAAAGGCGATAATAATATGTCAAGCAGTACCGGGCACATCAGCAGCCATTGACAAGATAAAAGAAGAGAGGGACGATATATTATTCATAGCTGGAGTACCCCATGAAGACCCAGCAACCATAAGTGGACGGGCAGATATTGTTATGGAAACGGACAATCTAACCCGTGGTAGAACCATTATACAGTTAGCGAAGGATATGGGGGCAGAGACCTTTATTCACTACTCATTCCCAAGGCATATGTCCATGGAATTACTAGCTCAACGTAGGGATATAATGAAGCAAACATGTGAAGAATTAGGAATCAATTTTGTTGGAGTAGATGCACCAGATCCAACTGGAGATGCTGGTATACCAGGAGCACAGCAGTTTATGATTGAAGATGTCCCTAGACAAGTTGAAAAATACGGCAAAAATACTGCATTTTTCAATACAAACTGCGGAATGCAGGAACCTCTTATTAAAACGGTTTTAGAAACTGGAGCCATATACCCTGAACAATGTTGTCCTAGTCCATATCATGCTTATCCAGGAGCCCTTGGAATCGAAATACCAGAGGAAAAAGCTGGTGATGTAGCATATATGTTAGAGCAAATTCATGCAAAAATCGATGAAGCAGGAGCTAGTGGAAGATTTGCAACATGGAAGATATCAGCCAATATGGCAATGATAGATGCTGCTGTTCAGTATGCAATAGATTATGGTAATGGGGAAGTAGGAAAATTTGATAAGGACCATATGATTAAAATGCTAAAAGAAGTAACTGGAGATGATAATATCATAGTAAATGAATTAGAAGAAAATCCAAATTTCCTCATGTTTGTAGCTACATCAGAATTATTCTAAATAGAGGTCGTATGTACGACCTCATTCTTCTTAAATTAAGGAGGTAGTCGTATGGATTTACTCCAAATAAAGAATATAAGTAAAAATTATGGTGAAAACAGGGTTTTAAATGATGTTTCCTTATCCATTACAGAAGGAGAAATTCATGGTCTTGTAGGAGAAAACGGAGCAGGCAAATCCACTTTAATGAACATATTATTTGGAATGCCAATTATTCATTCAACAGGCGGTTATGAGGGAGAAATATTAATAGATGGTAATATTTATCGACCAAATTCTCCGGAAGATGCTATGCTAGCAGGGGTTGGCATGGTACATCAGGAATTTATGTTAATACCTGGATTTACTATTACTGAAAATATAAAGCTAAATAGGGAAGGGACAACGCCTACATATCTAAGCAAAATATTTGGAAAAAGGTTAGAGAAATTAGATATAAAAACTATGGTCAAGGATGCAAAGACTGCATTGAAGAAGTTGGATATGACTGTAGATGAATTCCTACCTGTTGGAGGATTACCAGTAGGCTATATGCAATTCATTGAAATTGCAAGGGAGATAGATAAGAGCAAATTAAGGCTTCTAATATTAGATGAACCCACAGCCGTTCTTACTGAATCTGAAGCTTCAAAGTTTTTGAAAGTAATAAGAAGATTATCTAAGATGGGGATAACTATTCTGTTTATTTCCCATAGGCTTGATGAAATATTAGAGGTAACAGATAGAATCACTATATTAAGGGATGGGGAAGTAGCTAAAACCGTTGAAACTAAGGAAATAAGTTTAAGTGAAATAGCACGTTTAATGGTAGGAAGACAAATTGATTTTGGCAAAAGAGAGGAAGACATTCGTCATATAATGGATGATAATATATTAGAAATTAAAGATTTAAAGGTCCATATGCCTGGTGAAATAGTTAAAGGTATTAATCTTACCGTAAGGAGGGGAGAAATACTAGGAATTGGCGGTTTAGCTGGGCAAGGTAAACTTGGGATTGCCAATGGTATTATGGGCTTATATGAAAGCAGTGGAACAATTATTAAAGATGGGAAGGAAATTCCTTTAAACAATCCAAGAGAAGCTTTAAATTCCTCCATTGCCTTTTTATCTGAGGATAGACGAGGGGTAGGACTATTATTAGATGATTCTATAGAATTCAATATAGCTTTCTCAAGTTTGGAGGTACAGGGAAGATTTTTAAAGAAAATAGGTCCTTTTAAGCTAATAGACAATAATAAGATTAGGGAACATGCTATTAAAATGATTAAAGAATTGGATATAAGGTGCACTAGTCCAAAGCAAAGTACGAGATGGTTAAGTGGAGGAAATCAACAAAAGATATGTATAGCTAGGGCCTTAACTTTAGAACCAGATATCCTTCTGGTTTCTGAGCCTACGCGAGGAATCGATGTTGGAGCTAAAAAACTGGTGTTGGATACCTTGGTTAGGCTTAATAAAGAGTATGGTGTTACAATAGTAATAACCTCTAGCGAATTAGGAGAACTACGCCAAATATCCGATAGAATTGCCATAATATATAATGGGAAAGTAGCAGGAATACTCCCTCCTGATGCATCCGATGAGCATTTTGGTCTTTTAATGGCTGGAAAAGACATAGAAAAGGTGGTGAGTTAAATGAAGGATTTTGTGAATAGATTAGGTTTTCCTCGGTTGATAATAATAATATTTCTAATATTATTGATGTCACTTGCAATTTATCTGGAAATTCCCGTATCTGGGTTAATTACAGATATATTAGTGCGTTTTGGCATGAACGCTATATTGGTATTGGCCATGGTTCCAGGCATACAATCGGGAATAGGACTTAATTTTAATATTCCTTTAGGAATAGTCTGCGGATTAATTGGAGCCTTAATAAGTGTTGAGTTTCAACTTACGGGTTTCACAGGTTTATTTGCTTCTATACTCATATCTGTGCCTTTAGCTGGTTTAACGGGATTTTTCTATGGAAAAATGCTAAACGGAGTTAAGGGGCAGGAAATGACCGTAGGGAATTATGTAGGATATTCGGTAGTATCCTTCATGTGTATTTTTTGGCTATTAGCACCTTTTAAAAGCCCAGAGCTCATATGGGCTTATGGTGGAAATGGATTAAGGGTAACCGTATCACTGGAATCGTCTATTCGTCATGTTTTGGATGATTTTTTGGCCTTTAATATTGGCAATATAAGGGTTCCAACGGGGCTTATCCTATTCTTTGCCATACTTGCCCTCATAATATGGGTCTATTCAAGAAGCAACAAGGGTCTTTCCATGATAGTAACTGGAAGCAATGTGAGATTTGCCTTATCTAATGGGATCGATGTGGATAGGGAAAGGATTAAGGGAACTGTTATGTCCACAGTTTTAGCAGCCATTGGGATAATAGTCTATAGCCAATCCTTTGGATTCTTGCAGCTATATAATGCACCTCTTTATTCTGCAATGCCAGCTGCTGCAGCCATACTGATTGGGGGAGCTAGTATAAAAAGGGCCACTATTATTCATGTAATAATAGGTACCATCCTATTTCAGTCCCTATTGGTAGTGGCATTGCCTGTGATAAATGAAATAGCTGAAGGCAGTATGTCTGAAGTCATAAGGATAATTGTAAGTAATGGGATCATACTCTATGCACTAACTAGAGAAGGAGGGGAAATGGCGTGATAGTACCGATTATATTTTTTGTAATATGTTTAATAGGTTCTTTTTTTACAGGCCTTCCCTTTGGTTTCCTATTGGATGAAATAGTAATAAGGCTATCTAGAAATCTACTCCTTGTTATGTCCTTAATACTTCCTGTAATTACTGGGTTAGGCCTTAATTTTGCAATTACATTAGGTGCTATAGCTGGACAAATTGCACTGATAATTATAACCAATTATACAATTGGGGGTTTTTTAGGGTTTATACTGGGCATATTAATATCCACTCCCTTTGCCATATTGTTTGGATTCATGGTGGGGAAGATATTAAATAAGGCAAAGGGCAAGGAAATGATAACCAGCATGGTTCTAGGATTTTTTGCTAATGGGATCTATCAATTAGTATTCTTATTGTTGGCCGGAACCATAATACCCATTAGAAATAAGGATTTACTCCTTACCTCTGGAGTAGGGGTGAAAAATACCATTGACTTATCTGGTATTAAGTATTCTTTCGATTACCTAATACCCCTTGGCAAATATCCAGTTACAACCCTTTTAGTCTTAATGTTCATGTTCTTACTATTAAACCATTTTCTTAAGACTAAATTAGGGCAGGATATGAGGGCTGTGGGACAGGATATGGAAATTGCCAGGGTATCTGGAATCAATGTGGAAAGGACTAGGATTATTTCAGTCATTTTATCTACTCTACTGGCGGCTTGGGGACAAATTATATTTTTACAAAATATTGGCACTATGCAAACCTATGCTAGCCATGAACAGGTAGGCCTTTTTGCAGTTGCATCTCTTTTAGTAGGTGGGGCTACTATAGATAGAGCTTCGTGGAAAGAAGCCATAATAGGTACATTTTTATTTCATTTCCTATTTTTAATATCTCCATTAGCTGGGCAGAACTTATTAGGAAATGCACAAATTGGCGAGTATTTTAGAGCTTTTGTAGCCTATGGAGTTATAGGCTTAGCTTTAGTACTTCACGCTTGGGAGAAGGATAAGTCGAAAAAACGATTGATGGATATTTACAACTAAAGTTTTAAAGAGCGACCTAGGTCGCTCTTTATTAATGGATTTTGGATAAAAACAGTGGTAGAATTAATATATTGAAAAATGGGTATTACTTTATTGGACAAAACAATGGACACAGAAGGGAGATACTAATGGAAAAGTTTTTAACAAAGAAGCTAAACATTCTAATCATATCGTTATTATGCATGGCCTTGTGGGGAAGTGCTTTTCCCGTAGTAAAAATAGGCTACGAGCTATTTGAAATTGAAACTGCTGATATTTTTGGGAAAATCTATTTTGCAGGTTTGAGATTCTTCATTGCTTCTATCATGGTTTTTATGTTTCATAGAATATTATTTAGAAAAAGGCTAATTATAAAAACTTATCACATAAAGCCTATAATCATATTAGGATTACTCCAAACCTCATTACAATATTTTTTCTTCTATATTGGGGTAGCCAATACTTCAGGAATAAAAAGCGCTATACTCCAATCAGGAAGTACCTTCTTTGTAGTAATTATGGCTCATTTTTTATATAAGGAAGATAGGTTGGATTTTAAGAAAACTATAAGTCTATTGCTTGGATTTGCAGGTGTTATAATCATAAATTTGGGGAATAATTTCGATTTAAGCTTTAAGATAACTGGAGAAGGATTCTTATTAATGTCCTCCCTATTAAGTGCTCTAGCAACCATATACGTTAAGAATATGCCTAGGGATATGAGCCCCTTTTTAAGTTCAGGAGGCCAGATGTTTACGGGTTCCTTGTTACTTTTATTAATTGGGAAAATAGGGCTTAAGGGAAATAGCCTTAATTTCAATTTTGCCAGCGTATCCTTGTTGCTTTATGCTGCTTTTATTTCTGCAGCGGCTTTTACCCTATGGTATATGATATTGAGATATAATTCCCCTGGAAGGGTTAGCATATATAGGCTTTTCATCCCCATATTTGGTTCTATATTTTCCGTATTATTAATAGAAGGAGAGTATTTTACCATTAATCTAGCTTTAGGGCTATTGGCGGTAGTATTGGGGATTGGCATACTTAATATGGACTATCCTAAAAAAGCTGCTAAATGAAGGGGTTGTTGATTATCAATAAATGGAATATAATTAAACTATACTGTAAAAGGAGGGGTATTATGTTAAAATTTAAGGATTATGAGTATAAACGGCCTGATTTGAAAGCCTTTGAAAGGGAGATGCAGGATTTACTTGAAAAGTTCAATAATGCTGAAACCTTTGAAGAGCAAAATGAGATAATGGCTTCCATAAATAAGCTTAGGTCTAATGTGGCAACCATGGAGAATTTAGTTTTCATACGCCACTCCATCGATACTGAAGATGAATTTTATTCAAATGAGAAAGATTTTATTGATGAGAATATACCTATATACGAGAAGGCAGTTTCAGAATTCTATAGGGCCTTGGTAAACTCTAAATTTAGAGCCGAACTTGAAAAGGTTTGGGGCAAACAAATTTTTACATTGGCAGAGTTAAAACTTAAAACCTTTTCTGAAGAGATAATGGAGGATTTGGTAAAGGAGAATAAATTAATTACCCAATACGATAAATTGATTGCTTCAGCTAAAATTGAGTTTGAAGGGGAGACAAGGAATTTAAGCCAGATGATGCCCTTCATTCAATCTAAGGATAGGACGATCAGAAAGGCTGCCTATGAAGCCTATACTAAATTTTTTGAAGAAAATGAATCCCAATTCGATTCCATATACGATGAGTTGGTAAAAGTAAGGACCAATATGGCCAAAAAATTGGGTTATAAAAACTTCGTAGAACTGGGTTATGCTCGCATGGCCAGGTCTGACTATAATGCAGAAATGGTGGCTAATTACAGGAAGCAAGTTTACGAGGATTTAGTTCCACTGGTGGTTGAATTAAAGGAAAGACAGAGGAAAAGACTTGGTTTAGATAAATTAACTTACTATGATGAACCCTTAGAGTTTTTAACAGGAAATGCCACTCCCAAAGGGGAACCAGATTGGATATTGGATAATGGAAAGAGGATGTATAAAGAGCTTTCTAAAGAAACTGATGAATTCTTCACTTACATGGTGGAAAGGGAATTACTAGATTTAGTAAGTAAAAAGGGGAAAATGAGTGGTGGATATTGTACCTACATTCCCGATTATAAATCGCCCTTTATTTTCTCTAATTTTAATGGAACTAGCGATGATGTAGATGTTTTAACTCATGAAGCAGGCCATGCCTTCCAATCCTATTTAAGTAGGGATTACCAAATACCAGAATATAACTCCCCAACTTTAGAGGCCTGTGAAATTCACTCTATGAGCATGGAATTTATTACCTGGCCTTGGATGGAATTATTTTTCAAAGAAGATGTGGATAAGTATAAATTCAGCCATTTAAGTGGAGCAGTAAGTTTCATCCCTTATGGCGTAACTGTAGATGAGTTTCAACACTTCGTCTATGAGAACCCAGAAGCTACTCCCGAGGCGAGAAAGGCTAAATGGCGAGAAATAGAGAAAAAATACTTGCCTTTTAGAGATTATGAGGATAATGATTTCTTTGAAAGAGGAGGTTACTGGTTTAGACAAGGCCATATATTTGGAAGTCCTTTTTACTATATAGATTATACATTGGCTCAGGTGTGTGCCTTCCAGTTCTGGATTAAGATGAAGGATAGTAGGGAAAAGGCTTGGGAAGATTATATAAGGCTTTGTAAAGCAGGAGGCAGTAAGCCCTTCTTAGAGTTGGTAGAATTAGCTGGATTAAAGAGTCCTTTTGAAGATGGTACCATAAAGGAAGTAGTAGAGCCTATTAAGGAATGGCTTGATTCTATAGATGATAGTAAGTTTTAAACAAAACCCCTTTCCTTAACTATTAAGGAAAGGGGTTTCTATTATTGGCTTAATTTTTCAACTTTTAAAAGGGCCTTATCTATAGAGTCTAATCCCTTTAATAGTTCACTTAAATGGTAATTATAGATTAAATCCAATTCATCTAGGTTTCCATCGTTAGTATAAGATATTTCCTTGTTAAATACCCTTTTTAAAGCTTCTCTGTTGACTTCGTTTATATTAGGCAATTTTTTCATAGATAACAAAATCTTTAAATTGCTATAGATATTATCAAAAGCTGTAAAAATCCAATTATAATCATAGGTATTCTGTTTTTTACTTAGGTGTAGTCTCATATCCTTTTTAAGCACATTATAACTTTCTTCCATATTTATTAAGTGTTTTTTTAATTCTTCTAAAGATGGTTTTTTGCATTCATATATAATGGACTCTATCATTTTCTTAAACTCAGAATAGGTTTTCTCTATCATTTCATTAATTTTTCCTTCCACATTAGGAGGAACTATAAAGTAATTTATTAGAGTTCCAATTACTAACCCTATTAAAGTATCCAGAGTCCTATAAAGGGCATAGTTAAATCTGCTACCTTCTTGAAAGTTAAGGATGATGGATAAAAAGACCATGGCTGAGAGCTGTATGGACTTTTTCCATCCAAACACATTACAGATATAGATTATAATTACTATCCCTATTCCTATGGAAACGATGTTTTCAGGAGCAAAACTAGAAAATAGCAAAGCTACAACTGCTCCTAGGACGGTTCCAAACATCCTGTTTTTGCCTATAGACAGAGATTCTGATACAGAAGTCTGCATAGCGATAATAGCGGCAATTCCGGCGAAAAAAGGGCTTCGTATCTTAAAAATATTGGAAATCCATATAGTCATGGAAACAGCAAAAGCTGTTTTTATAGTCCGCATTCCAATTCTTTCAAATTTCATAATCCTCACCTTTTCAATGTTAAGAATATTATATCAGTGAAATGTGCGAAGGACAAGCCATTAATAGCTTAGCCTAATAATGGAAAAAATATATTAGATGTAATATAATATTGTAGGGAGTAGATACTATGGACGATAAAAGAAAAGGTATAAAATTAGGATTTATTCTAATCTTTGTCACATCCTTCATTTATTTAGCACTTAAATTGAATATATTTGAGAAGGAAAGCATAACTAAGATGTTAATATTTGGAAGAAAAACAGGCAAGTTTGGAATCTTCTTCATATTATTGTCCGGGATACTCATGGTTTTTTTCGTACCCCTATCTTGGTTTTCGCCTATAGCAGCCCTTTGCTTTGGATTAAAAGGCTGGATTTATGTTACTTTGGCGGCTCATATAGCAGCAGTATCTTCTTTCTTCATGGCAAGAATGTTTAAGGACGATATTACTAAAGCTATAATTAAAATCTACAATAGGAAGAAAAGGAAAATAACTTTAGATCAATTGTCCTATCAAATAGAGAAATATGGAGTAAGCTACATATTCTTTTTAAGAAGTATGCCCTTTATTCCCTATACCCTTGCAAGTTATGTGTCAGGCCTTACCTCTGTAAAAATAAAGGATTATATATTGGGAACATTTTTAGGCTTAACTCCAAATCAGATTATTAATTCCTTTTTCTATGTCAATGCAATAAATATTGCTAAGGACCCAGGGAAGGCCATAATTGCAGGCCTAACTAAAGGGTTTTATGCGTTGGCGATTTTTTGTTGGCAGAGAAAATCCAAATATAATATTAAAGATTAGGAAAGTATTTGTCGATATAGAGTATAGATTAGTGAATGATTAAGGGGGCCATAACGATGGAAGTAAAAGGGGTCAATAATCATTTTTCCACTTATCCTGCTGAATATAGTAGGAACACAGGAAGGAAAGAAGTACCCGTTGAACCAGTTAAGTTGGAAAGGGAAGAGAAAAGATATACGGAGGAAGAGCTGATTAGATCCATTGAATCAGCCAATAAGCATTTTATCGTTTTCGACAGAAGATTTGAATTTTCAATTCATGAAAAGACGAAACAGATAATGGTGAAGATAATCGATGTGAACACAGAGGAGGTAATACGTGAAATTCCTCCAGAGAAAATATTGGATTTGGTGGCAGCTATATGGGAAATAGCTGGCATAATAGTAGATGAAAGGGTTTAGGTGGTGATAATGTGTATAGTAATTTAAGAATTACAGGTTTGGCATCAGGTATAGATACTGAAGAGATGATAAAGACTTTGATGTCAGCAGAAAGGGTTAAAGTTGACAGGGTAGAACAGGATAGACAGATATTATTATGGCGTCAGGAGATATATAATAATTTAAATAAAGATTTTGCTAATTTTATATTAAATACTAGGAAGATGTTTGGTTTAACTACCGTTTCTATCAATGGTACGTTTTTACCAAATTCCTATCAGAATTTAAGCTGGGTTAAAAAGGCCACGTCCTCTGATGAAAAAGTAGCAACCGTATCCACCACTGCTAGTGCTTTAGAAGGGATCTATAGTGTAGAAGTAGTACAATTGGCAGAAGGAGTTAGTCTGGCTAGTGGCAAGAAAATTAATGGGGATACTAATCTTAAAGAAATGCTAGGGCTGAACTCTGAAGAAACAATTGAATTTACTATAAATGGTAAGAAATTCGTAATAGGAAATCTGAAAAAAGATGAAGATGGGAATATTATAGATGATAGAGTAGGTCCAGTATATGATGAAAATGGAGAGATAATTGATTATGAAGCAGCCTTTATAGATGGAGATTTGGCCAATATCAAGCTAAGCAATGTAGTAAGGCTTATAAATAATGCTAAAATCAAAGATAAAGAAGGAAATGAAACTTCATTAGGAGTTAGAGCCTCATATGATGCAGGCATCGATAGATTCTTCTTACAGACTACAGGGACGGGAGCAGAGGCTAAGATAGAATTTGAAGCTAGCGGTGTTGGGGCACAATTTATTCATGCATTACAGTTTTCTGGCACTTCTGTTGTTGAGGATGCAGATGGAAAAGTTGTATCAATATCCTATAGCAATCAAGGCAAAGACGCCATAATCAACTTCAACGGTGCAGAAGGCATTACTTCTTCTACTAACCGATTTACCGTTAATGGAATTACAATCGACATAAATAAAAAAGAGGATTTCAGCATAACTGTGTCCACAGATGTGGATGCTATATATGAAAAGATAGTGGAATTTGTGGATCAATATAATGAATTGGTAGAAAAGGTCCATAAGCTTTTAAATGAAAAGGTATATAGGAATTACCCCCCTTTAACTTCTGAGCAGAAGAAGGCAATGGAGAAGTCGGATATAGAGCTTTGGGAGGAAAAGGCTAAATCTGGACTTCTTAGAAATGATTCTATTATCCAAACGACTATGCAAAATGTAAGACAATCCTTATATGAAATATCAGCAGGCATAGGTGGAAGCTATAAGTTTATTACTGAAATAGGTATATCTACTCCCAAATATGCTAGAGGCAGTGCTGGTGGTAAACTAGTAATAGATGAGAAAAAATTAAAAGACGCTATTGCTAAGGATCCGGAAGGGGTATTGGAACTCTTATTTAAAGAAAGCAATCCAGATGTAGTGGAAACCATAAATGGCAAGGAAGTAAAACAAATTGGAGGTCTTGTAACTAGAATTTACGATAATTTAATTGTCGGCATGGAAGAGATAATTAAAAAATCTGGAACGGGAGATAACGCCGACCTATATAGAGGGGTTAAATTCAATATATTATTGGATTTTGTTTCCGAATACGGAAGCATCAGCATGCTTGATAAGGACATATTGCAATATAGCAGGAAAATAGATGATTTAAATAAAATGTTAATTCAAAAAGAAAACGACTACTATATTAAATTCGCTGCTATGGAAAAGGCTATTGGCAGGATGAATCAGCAGAGCATGTGGCTAATGCAACAGTTTTCAGGTTAATAGATGGGAACTTTGAAAGGATGGGGAAGATGACATATAATGCTTTAGACCAGTATAAGCAGAACACGGTATTTACTGCTACTCCTGAAGAATTAACTTTAATGTTATATGAGGGATGTATTAAATTTTTAAATATTGCTAAGTACAATATAGAACAAGGGCAGGTTGAAAAGGCACATAATGCATTAATTAGAGCGCAGGACATTATAATTGAATTGGATTCTACTTTGAATATGGAATATGAAATATCCAATGATTTAAGAAATTTATATAATTTCGTTAAGAGTAAATTAATTGATGCCAATATAAATAAGAAGGTAGAGCCGATTGAAGAGGCAATGGAGATTGTAATTGGTTTAAGGGATACATGGAAAGAGGCCATGCAGGAAGTGAAGAAAATGGTCTACAAAAATAGGAAGGTGTAGACTATGACTTTGGATAGAATCGATAAATTAATATCTATAACTCGGAAGAAAAATGAATTATTAAATAGTCTACTTTCTCTTACAAGGGTCCAAGCTGAAGAAATAGAGAAAGAGGAAATGGATAACTTAAACCACATACTGGATCAGAAAGATGATATAATTAAGGAAATAAACAGATTAGATTTAGACTTCATAAATATATTTTCCCAGATAAAAAAGGACCACTCCATTGAAGATATTGAAGAGTTAAGTGTGGAAGAATATCCTAATTTAAAAGAATTAAAGGAGGCAGTAAAGGAAGTGTCCTCAACCTTAGTATCCCTTTCTTTAATAGATGAAGAAAATACAAAGGCTATTAAAAAGAAATTGGAATTAACTAAGTTGGAATTAAAAAAGGTTAAGGAAGGTAAAAAAGCTTACAAAGGTTATGCTCCTACTATGATCAGGAGTATGCTAATAGATGAAAAAAAATGAGTTAGATTGGTCTAACTCATTTTTTGTTGTGGACAAACTAATTACCAAAATGAGGGGAATAACGACAAATTTTACGTAAATAATATAATAAAATGAGGAAAATATTAGGGAAAAAAGAATAAAAAACTTATTAAGAATTTATTAAGAGATTAATCCACAGAGAAAAATGGCATATAACAGTTACCCACAAAACAATCCACATTATCCACAAACCTTTCTGGGATTAATCCACAAAGTATATACAAACTACTGTGGGTTAAATTCTATTACATGACAATATTTTTGTTTACATATCTGTGATATATGGGTATATTATATAAATAAAGGATATAAGCATTGGGCTTATATGAAAGGAGCTGGGGTTTATGAAACTTACTTTTGTTGGAAAAAATATGGAGGTTACTCAGGCTTTGAAAGAAGTTACTGAGAAGAAATTTAGTAAACTAGACAAGTATTTTCAAAAGGATGTAGAAGGAAATGTAATTTACAGCGTAGAAAGGAATAGGAAGATTTTAGAAGTTACCATAAACCTACCTGGTACCATACTTAGAGTCGAAGAGGCTGGAGACGATATGTACGCTTCCATTGATAAGGCAGTAGACGTATTAGAAAGGCAAATTAGGAAGTATAGAACTAAACTTCAAAAAAGGTATAATAATGGTGAGACTATTAGGTTTGAGAACATAGCTCCCCTTACAGAAGAAGAAGATGATGACGATAAGCCTAAAGTAGTGAGGACAAAACGATTTGACATGAAACCTATGGATGTGGAGGAAGCCATTTTGCAAATGGAGTTACTTAGACATAATTTCTTCGTATTTATGAATGCAGATACAGATGATATAAATGTTTTATATAAGAGAAAAGATGGAAATTATGGATTGATTGAACCAGAATATTAATTGTAATGTTAATTATAGATTAAATTAGATTTAATTGCAGGATGCATGTCCTGCAATTTTATTGTGTACTCCAGTCTAAACATTTAACTTGTTTGGAATAATAATAAGTGATAAAATATATTGATGTAGATTATGAATATTTAGTTAAAATTGAAAGGCGGTAAAAGAATGTTAGGCTTTTTAAATAAGATATTAGGTTCCTATAGTGAAAGGGAATTAAAACGTATAGAACCTCTGGTAAATAAGATCGAATCCTTAGATGAAGAGATGCAAAAACTATCCGATACAGAACTAAGGGCTAAGACTGCTGAATTTCAAGAGAGATTAAAAAAGGGCGAAACATTAGACCAGTTATTGCCAGAAGCTTTTGCGGTAGTCAGGGAAGCAGCTTACAGAACTTTAGGTATGAAGCATTTTAGAGTACAATTGATGGGTGGCATCATTCTTCATCAGGGAAGGATTGCAGAGATGAAGACTGGAGAGGGAAAAACTCTAGTAGCCACTTTACCTGCCTATTTAAATGCATTAACTGGGAATGGAGTACACATTGTAACGGTGAACGATTACTTAGCTAAAAGGGATAGGCAATGGATGGGTAAGGTTTATGAATTCCTAGGTTTAACAGTAGGTTGTATAGTTCATGGAATGAATAGTAAGGAGAGGAAGGAAGCCTATAATTGCCATATTACTTATGGGACTAATAATGAATTTGGATTCGATTATCTTAGGGATAATATGGTCATTTACAAAGAGGAAATGGTGCAAAGAAAGCTGAATTATGCCATTGTTGATGAGGTTGATAGCATATTAATCGATGAAGCTAGAACTCCCCTTATAATATCAGGACAAGGGGAACAGTCTACTAAATTGTATGAAGCAGCCAATGCTTTTGTGAGTACATTAACTGGCAGAATTATAGATCCAAAAGAGCAGAAAAGGGATCCCTTTGATAGGGAAGTTAAAGAGGAAACCGTGGACTTTTTAATAGATGAGAAGGCTAGAACTTGTACTTTAACCGAAAAGGGAACTTTAAAGGCTGAAAAATACTTTGGATTAGAAAATCTAGCAGATCCTAGCAATATGGAGATAGCCCACCACATCAATCAAGCCTTAAAGGCAAGAAACATAATGAAAAGGGATATAGATTATGTGGTAAAAGATGGGGAAGTTATAATTGTAGACGAGTTTACTGGAAGGCTTATGTATGGTAGAAGGTATAGCGAAGGACTACATCAGGCAATAGAAGCTAAAGAAGGACTAAAGATTAAATCTGAATCCAAGACATTGGCTACCATTACCTTCCAAAATTATTTCAGGATGTATGAAAAATTAGCTGGTATGACTGGAACAGCCAAAACAGAAGAGGAAGAATTTAGGGAAATATATGGAATGGATGTAATAGAAATTCCTACCAATGAGCTCGTTATAAGGAAGGATTACCCAGATGTAGTATATAAAAGCGAAGAGGCTAAATTTAGAGCTATTGTTGAGGAAATTAAGGAAAAGCATAAGATTGGCCAACCAGTGTTAGTTGGAACCATCTCCATTGAGAAATCGGAGCTTTTAAGTAAAATGTTAAAGAGGGAAGGAATCCCCCATCAAGTATTAAATGCTAAACACCATGAAAAGGAAGCAGAAATAGTAGCCCAAGCAGGAAGATTTGGTGCCATAACTATAGCTACCAATATGGCAGGAAGGGGAACAGATATTGTTCTTGGAGGGAATCCTGAGTATTTAGCAAAAATGGAGCTTAAGAAAAAAGGGTATAGAGACGAAGTGATAGCTATGGTAGACAGTTTTGTGGAAACTGATGATGAAGAAGTAATTAAAGCTAAAGAAGAATATAATGAATACTATAAAAGATTCAAAAAGGAAACGGAGGAAGAAGCCAAAAAAGTAATAGAAGTAGGAGGCCTCCATATTATCGGTACAGAAAGGCATGAATCGAGAAGGATAGATAATCAGCTAAGAGGTCGTTCAGGGAGACAGGGAGACCCAGGCTCTTCAAGATTTTATATTTCTCTTGAAGATGATTTAATGAGGCTCTTTGGTGGAGACCGATTAAGGGACATGGTGGAAAATTTGAATATGCCTGATGATGAACCATTAGAGCATAAGTTGCTAACCAAATCCATAGAAAATGCTCAAAGAAAAGTAGAAAGTAATAATTTTGCAATTAGAAAGCATGTGCTTCAATATGACGATGTAATGAATAAACAGAGGGAAATTATCTATGGAGAGAGGAGAAGGGTTCTAGAAGGAGAAAATCTTAGAGCTCATATAATGGGCATGTTGAGGAATATAACTGAAGAAGCGATTGAAATATATACAAATCAAAGCAATAATCCGGAGGAATGGGATATAGTAGGTTTGACAAACTATTTGGAAAGGATATTCTTGCCTAAAGGGGGACTAGATGTTGAGAAAGTGAAATCCTTAAATAAGGAAGAGCTAATTCAAATGCTATATAGTATTGGGGAAGAAAGGTATAAGGAGAAGGAACAGGAAATCGGAGAGGACATGTTCAGAGAATTAGAAAGGATAATATTGCTACAGGTTGTAGATAGCAAATGGATGGACCACATAGATTTAATGGATCAATTGAGGCAGGGCATAAGCTTAAGAGCTTATGGCAATGAAGA
This sequence comes from Tepidimicrobium xylanilyticum, assembly GCF_900106765.1. Lineage (NCBI taxonomy): Bacteria > Bacillati > Bacillota > Tissierellia > Tissierellales > Tepidimicrobiaceae > Tepidimicrobium > Tepidimicrobium xylanilyticum. The sequence goes on along the minus strand of NZ_FNNG01000001.1, from coordinate 167,810 downwards.
CCCAGTTAGAGCTTATCAGAATGAAGGATTTGAAATGTTTGAAGAGATGAATTATAGCATTCAAGAAGACACTGTAAGGTATCTATTCAATGTTCAATCACCAGAGAAGATGAGGAGAAGAAGGGTAGCGGAACCTAGTAATGCTGGTGATAAACCTCAACACCCTATAGTTAAGAAGAAAAAAATAGGTAGAAACGACCCTTGCCCTTGTGGCAGCGGTAAAAAGTATAAGAAATGCTGTGGAGCTAATTTAAACAACTGATAATTAATACATTAATTAATATATGAAAGGAGAAGGTATGGAGGATATTTATCTATATAAGGAAAAGGTAAAGGAAATTAAACAGGTAATTGAAGAATTGGGTGTTTCTCTTTGACATTAAGGGCTTAAAAGAAGAACTCATAGAATTGGAGAAGGAATCCTATAAGGAGGAGTTTTGGAAGGAACAGCAGAAGGCTCAAAGGATAATGCAGAGGATTAGCCATCTAAAAGGGCAGATAAAAGAATATGATGATTTAATGAATCATATTGAGGATTTAGAGGTATTAATAGAATTGACCATAGAAGAAGAGGATTATCAAACCTATAAGGAAGTGAAGGAAGGTTTTAAGATAGTTTCTAAGGGAGCAGAGAAGTTTAAGCTTTCAACTCTTTTAGATGGAGAGTACGACAAGAATAATGCTATTCTTTCCATCCATTCTGGAGCAGGAGGATTGGAGGCCCAAGATTGGGCTGAGATGCTATTAAGAATGTATAAGAGATGGGCAGATCAAAAAGGATTTCAAGTAGAAATGTTGGATATATTATCTGATACAGAAGGGGGCATTAAATCTGTAACCTTGCTAATTAAGGGATTAAATGCTTATGGATACTTGAAATCGGAAAAGGGAGTTCATAGGTTAGTTAGAATATCGCCCTTCGATTCATCCAACAGAAGGCATACTTCTTTTGCTAGCGTAGATGTATATCCAGAGTTGGACGATGAAGTGGATATTAAAATAAACGAAAGCGATTTAAAAATAGATACCTATAGAGCAAGCGGTGCTGGGGGACAACATGTTAATACTACTGATTCAGCAGTTAGAATAACCCATATACCTACAGGAATAACGGTTCAATGCCAAAATGAAAGATCCCAGCATAGTAATAAGATAACTGCTATGAAGATGTTAAAGGCTAAACTCATTCAGCTAAAGGAAGAGGAGAAGAAGGAGAAAATAGAGGATCTACAAGGTAAATATACTCAGATAGCTTGGGGTTCTCAAATTCGCTCCTACATATTCCATCCTTATAACCTAGTTAAAGACCATAGGACTGATGTAGAAGTGGGAGATATAAACGGGGTTATGGATGGAGATATAGATGTTTTTATCGATTCATACTTGAAACAGAAGCCTTCTAAATAAAGAAGGCTAAATTTTTTCTTAGTTTAGTAGGAATTTTAAATTTTATGTAGAATAATAATAGATGTAAATAGTAAATCTATTTACTATTTGAGGAAGGGGAAAAAGATGGATATTGTAAAGAGATTAGCAGATGAATTTCAGCTTAAATCTTTTCAAGTTGTTAATACTATTAATTTAATAGATGAAGGTAATACAATACCTTTTATTGCTAGATATAGAAAGGAACAGACTGGAAATTTAAAAGATACAGTTTTAAGGGATTTTTATAATAGGTTGAATTATTTGAGAAATTTAAAGCAAAGGCAGGAAGAGGTAATAAGGTTAATTGAAGAACAGGGGAAATTGACTGAAGAGTTGAAGGAGGAGATCTTAAAAACGGAAACTCTCCAAAGAGTAGAAGACCTTTATAGGCCATTTAGACCAAAGAGAAGGACTAGGGCTACCATTGCGAAAGAAAAGGGGCTGCAAGGTCTTGCGGATATAATCCTTAAAAAGAAATTAAAGGAGGCTGAATTAGAAGAGATAGTAAAATCCTATATAAGTGAAGAAAAGGGGGTATTGGATGAAGAGGAAGCTTTGAAAGGTGCTATGGATATTATTGCTGAAATAATATCAGACAATGCGGAATACAGAGAAATGATAAGAAAGATTGCCTTTGACAGGGGCATAATTGAAACTAAAGCTATAGATGCAGAACAAAAATCCGTTTTTGAAATGTATTATGACTACAGAGAGCCTGTTAAAACCATAGCTAATCATAGAATTCTCGCCATTAACAGAGGGGAAAGTAAAAAGATATTAAAGGCTACTTTAATATTACCAGATGATGATATATTATTTGAATTGGAATCTAAAATAATCATTCATAAATCTTCAGCAACTGAAAGCTATTTAAAGGCTAGTATTGAAGATAGCTATAGAAGGCTGATTTTTCCTTCTATTGAAAGGGAAGTAAGAAATAGCCTTACTGAAAGGGCGGAAGAGGAAGCCATTAAGATATTCGCACTAAATTTGAAACCACTACTCATGCAGCCACCCACAAAGGGGAAAGTTGTAATGGGAATAGATCCAGCTTATAGGACAGGCTGTAAGGTGGCAGTAATAGATGAGACTGGTAAGCTATTAGATTATACTACTGTATATCCAACAGAGCCTCAGAATAAAGTAGAAGAGGCAAAAAAAGAACTTAAAGTTATGATTGATAAACATAATGTAGATATAATTGCCATTGGTAATGGGACTGCTTCTAGGGAAACCGAATTAGTGGTAGCAGAAATGATTAAGGAAATCGATAGAAATATTTCCTATACAATAGTAAACGAAGCTGGAGCCTCCGTATATTCAGCTTCTCAAACAGGACAAGAAGAGTTTCCAGAGTTAGACGTATCAATTAGAGGGGCAATTTCCATAGGAAGAAGGCTTCAAGACCCTTTAGCAGAATTGGTAAAAATAGAACCTAAACACATAGGGGTAGGCCAGTATCAACATGATTTGAATCAGACAAAACTAAATCAAGCTTTAGAAGGCGTTGTGGAGGATTGTGTAAATACAGTAGGCGTTGATTTAAATACTGCCAGTGCGTCTCTGTTAAGGTATGTATCGGGTATATCTTCTAATATTAGCCTTAATATCATAAAATATAGGGAAGAAAAAGGGAGATTTAGAAATAGAGAGGAATTATTAAATGTAAAAGGCTTGGGACCTAAAACCTTCACTCAATGCGCAGGTTTTTTGAGAATTCCTGAAGGGGATAATCCGTTGGATAATACAGCAGTCCACCCAGAATCCTATCCAATTGCAGAAAAACTATTAGGGAAAGATATAAATGAAAAAGATATAGGGTTCCTTTCAGAAGAGCTTGGTGTAGGGCCTTTGACTTTGAAGGACATAATAGAAGAGTTAAAAAAACCAGGAAGAGATCCTAGAGAAGAGTTACCAAAACCAATATTTAGAACTGATGTATTAAAGGTGGAGGATTTAAGTGTAGATATGGTTTTAACTGGCACAGTACGCAATGTGGTCGATTTTGGAGTATTTGTTGATATAGGGGTAAAACAAGACGGTTTAGTGCACATATCTCAAATATCCAATGATTTTATCAGGCATCCGAAGGAAGTGGTAAAAGTTGGAGATATAGTGAAGGTTAGGATATTGGAGGTCGATGTAGAAAGAGGTAGAATCAGTTTAAGCATGAAGGATGTTTAATCTGGGGGGATGTTAATGTGGGATATTAAAAGGCTATTAAATACCAAGAATAAGTTTATTGGTATAATTAGTTCTGGTTTCTATACGGGAAAGAATAATCTTATCGATGATAACGTAAAGGGTTATTTTAAGAATGGTGGAGGTCTAATCATTATATGTTCAAAGAGAAATGAAGAACAGTGTATAAAATATTATGAAGGACATTCTAATTTTAGTATTATCAATTTATTTAATAATAGTCGGTTTGCTTTCATATTTGAGGACAGCTTTTACCATAATGGTAGGGTAGATATAGGTAAATTATTCAATTCAATAGAGAAAAGTCTAGACCTTCTCAAGAAAAGAGGAGCAACCAGAATACAGATTCATATTACTTTCGATTCCTCTTGGAATTCAATAGGAAACAGAAATTTAAAAAATATCTATGGTTGTTTAAAAAAACTAGTAGTGGAAGAAAAAGCTGGAGTAATTATAAGGTATTTAATAGAAGAAATCAACGTTAAATATTTTAATTACGTGTTGGATAATCATGATTTCATATTAATAGATCGAACGGATTACTACGAATGCTTTACACCAAGCCAATTAGCTAGCCAATCCTTATTGCTCTTAACTCAGTCCCATGTAAATGAAAAGGTTATTGAAAAGGATATTTTGAAAAATGAATACTTAGAAACATTAGGAGAAGTAGTAGAAGGTACTATCCACGATATAAACAATCTATTAGTTACCATATTAGGTTATGCTCAATTTTCAGTAATGCTGGACGATATTGAGGAGATAAAGGAATATTTAAGGATAATTTGTAAAACTGCCTCTGATGGGAAAAATGTTATCAACAAAGTAAAGAACCGTATTAAGGGAGATTATGAGTCCTTAAAGAACGTGTATAAATTTAATCACATTATTAATAACTGCATAGATATGGTGAAACACAATTTTAAAACCTCAATAGAAAATGGAAGGGAGTTAAAATTAGTAGTGGATTTGAACTCTAATGGATATGTATTTGTTAATGAATACGATATAAGGCATGCCATAATAAACATCGTACTGAATGGAATAGATGCTATGAAAGATGGAGGGGTATTAACCATTAGAACTTTTGATATTAGAGACAATATAGTATTGGAAATTTCCGATACTGGCATAGGGATGGATGAAGGAACTAAGAGCAAAATATTTAAACCCTATTTTACAACTAAGGGGTCACAAGGTACGGGATTGGGACTTAGTATTGCAAAGAAAGCCTTTGATAAACACAATGGAAGGATATATGTGGAAAGCAAATTAGGTGAGGGAACCAAGTTCACCATTTATTTACCTACTGTTAGCGTAAAAGATAATATTGCTTATATATAAAATAGAGAATATAATGTTAATTAGAGTAACGAAAGAACCTAGGAGGGATATTATGCTTTTTATCAAAAACGGAACCATATACACTATGGCAGGTAGCGTTATAGAAAAGGGTTCTATCTTAATAAAAGATGGGAAGATATTAGAAGTAGGAAAGGATTTGGTGGCCCCATTAGATGCGGAGATAATTGATGCTGAAGGGAAGATGGTATTACCAGGTTTCATCGATGCTCATAGTCATCTAGGAATGTGGGAAGAAGGTATAGGATTTGAAGGTGATGACGGAAACGAAGCGATGGATCCAGTAACTCCCCACTTAAGGGCTATAGATGCGATAAATCCAATGGATATATCTTTTGAAGAAGCATATATGGCTGGGGTTACTTCTGTAGTAACAGGACCTGGTTCTGCTAATGTAATTGGGGGCATGAGTGTAGCTATTAAGACCTATGGAAGAAGAATAGATGATATGATCATCAAAGAACCTATAGCTATGAAGATTGCCTTTGGGGAAAATCCTAAGAGAGTCTACTATGGACAGAAAAAATCCCCCATGACTAGGATGGCAACAGCAGCTATTCTTAGGGAAAGCCTATACAAGGCTAAAAGTTATTTGGAGAAAAAGGAACTAGCTAAAGATGACCCATCTAAAATGCCAGAATTCGATATAAAGATGGAAGCCCTAGCTAAGGTGTTGAAGAAGGAAATACCTCTTAAAGCCCATGCTCACAGGGCAGATGACATATTTACAGCCTTGAGGATTGCCAAGGAATTCGATGTAGATATTACATTAGACCATTGTACAGAAGGCCATCTAATAGCAGATTATTTGGCGGAAGAAGGAAAAGGGGCTATTGTAGGACCAACCCTATCCAATAGGTCTAAGTTTGAGCTTAAGAATTTAACGTTCAATACTCCAAGAATTCTACATGAAGCTGGTGTAAAGATTGCAATAACTACCGATTCTCCCGTTATACCATTGCAGTATCTTCCTATATGTGCAGGATTAGCTCATAAATTTGGTTTAGATGAGATGGAAGCCTTAAAGGCCATTACAATCAATGCAGCCGAAATTGTTGGAATTGATGACAGAGTGGGTAGTATAGAGGTAGGCAAGGATGCAGATATTATTATAGTTGAAGGAAATCCAATTAAAGATATAGACTATAAGACCTATATGACCATTATAAATGGGGAAATAGTGTATAGATAATAGAGAGGTGAATATTTTGAAGCTAGGATTCATAGTAAATCCTATAGCAGGAATGGGAGGAAGAGTAGGATTAAAAGGTACTGATGGTAAGGAGGTTCTAATGAAGGCAATAGAACTGGGGGCTGTTCCTGAATCTCCAAATAAGGCTAAGAAAGCCCTAGAAGTGTTGAAATCAGTTAAAGATGAAATTAAGTTGTTTACTGGGCCTGGACCGATGGGAGAAGATGAAGCCCTTGAACTGGGTTTTAATCTACAGGTAATTGGAGAGGCAAAGGAAAATTATACTTCAAGGGATACGGAAATAATAGCAGAACGAATGGTGGATGAGGGGGTAGACCTTCTGTTATTTGCAGGCGGTGATGGAACTGCAAGAAATATCTACAATGTAGTTGGGGATAAAATCCCAGTTATAGGAATTCCTGCTGGCGTTAAGATCCATTCTGGAGTTTATGCCAACCATCCTAGTTCTGCTGGCAAGGTTGCTTTAAAGTATATTCAAGGTGAAGACTTGAATTTAAAGGAAATGGAAGTAATGGATATTGATGAGGAGGCCTTTAGAGAAGGCCAAGTTACAGCTAAATTATATGGCTATATGAAGGTTCCTTTTGAACCAGAGCTGGTTCAGAACCAAAAATCTGGAGGAATTGCCGGAGAAGAAGCAGCATTAGATGGGATCTCGGATAAAATAATTGAACAGATGGAAGAGGATGTAGTTTATATAATCGGCTCAGGTACCTCTACTAGACCTATAATGGAAAAATTGGGCTTAACCAATACCCTCTTAGGAGTGGATATAATCAAAAATAAGAAATTATTAGCCTCTGATGCCAATGAAAAAGAGATTCTCAAGCATATTGATGGCAATAAGGCCAAGATAATAGTTACCATAATAGGAGGACAAGGCTATATATTTGGCAGGGGAAATCAACAGATTAGTGCAGAAGTAATTAAAAGGGTTGGAAAGGAAAATATAATAATAATTGCTTCTAAGCAAAAGCTTTTATCATTAGAGGGAAGACCATTACTGGTAGATACAGGAGACGATGAGGTGAATAAAATGTTTAATGGATATATGAAGGTTAGGACTAGTTATACGGAAGAAGCTATCCACAAGGTAAAAGGTCTTTAATTCACATATGTATTTTGAGCTTAATAGGGCAGAGAAAATCTCTGTCCTATTAATATTTTTTGATTAGTATTGTCAATGAAAATAATTTAAGTTCTGGATGTCCAAATTTCCTTAAATGAAGCAAATATTATTGACAAAAGCTTTGCAAAGTGGTATTATTGATAACGACAATCAATATCATATCTTATATAATTGGGAGGGGTAGGAAATGGTACTAGATAACTGTGTAAAGAGTAAAGATTACATTATTCATGAAGTACCTAATATGCATTTATTAAAATCTTTAGGAATTAGAAAAGGGGTTAAATTTCAGGTACAGACCAAACAACCTCTACAAGGACCTGTGGTGATTAAAGTAGGCAATAGAAGTATAGCTGTAGATAAATCCTTAGCAAAACAAATAGAAGTACAGGAGGTATAATCATGAGCTGTCATTCAGAGCAAGTCGTTCCTGTATCTTCAGAAGATAAGATAAAGATATTATTAATGGGCAATCCTAATGTTGGTAAGAGCGTTATTTTTTCTAAACTTACGGGGGTTCATGTTACCAGTTCTAATTATGTGGGTACTACTGTAGATTATACCTACGGGGATGTAAATTACAAAAATAAGAAGGGTGTAATCATAGACGTACCAGGTACCTATTCCTTAGAGGCCAGTTCAGAAGCTGAAAGGGTAGCAACTAGTTTTTTAGAAGAGGGTGCTGATGTTATAATCTGTGTTTTAGATGCTACCAATTTAGCAAGGAATCTAGATTTAGCCCTTAGCTTAAGGGAATATCCAATACCCATAGTATATTCTTTAAACCTAATCGATGTGGCAGAAAGAGATGGGATTAAAATAGATAAGGATAAATTAGAAGTGATGTTAAAAGCACCAGTTATTCCTACTGTGGCCATTAAAAACAAGGGGCTTAGAGAATTATTGGATAGGGCCTTTTCCCTATGTGGACAGAAGGCAGAGACTTTTCCCAAGCAAAGTGAAGATGAAAGATGGGCAACCATTAATGAAATTACCAATGAAGTGCAAAGTTATGAATATAAAGAGCCAACTTTCATTCAAAAGTTAGAGTATTTAACCCTAAAACCTTGGCCTGGAATACCTATAGCCTTGTTGGTGTTAATATTATCTTTAGGAGTAGTAGTTGGTGGTGGGAAAGCATTAAGAGCTTTAATACTTCTACCACTTGTAAACAACGTGATTACTCCTTTTTTTACAAGAATAGTCAGTTTTATTGTACCAGAAGGGATTTTTAGAAATCTACTGGTTGGGGAGTTTGGAATATTGAAGATAGGTATTGAATGGCCCTTTGCCTTGATACTGCCTTATGTATTTTTATTCTATGTAGTATTTTCATTCTTAGAGGACAGCGGTTATCTACCTAGAATAGGCGTTTTGGCTGATGGTGCCCTTAAGAAAATTGGGGTACAAGGTGGTAACATTATTCCTATGATGTTAGGATATGGTTGTGCAGTGCCAGCAATACTTGGAACTAGAGCTGCTACTACCTATAAGGAAAGAATTATGGTGGCTACCTTAGTATCATTTGCCATACCTTGTGCTTCGCAAAGTGGTGCATTTTTTGCACTCTTGGGGGATAAATCCTTTTTAGCCTTAATACTGGTATATTTGCTTTCATTTATGACCTTATTTACTGTGGGAATCATAATGGACAAAGTCATCAAGGGGAAAGGACAGCCTATGCTTTTAGAGATACCCAATTTACTGCTACCCGATAGAACGTCTTATTTCAAAAAATTGAAAATTAGGATGAAGCATTTCTTAATGGATGCTGAAGGGCCAATGTTTGTTGGGATAGGAATAGCCGCACTAGTTGCAGAGACTGGAGTATTAAATTCTATCAGCACTATGATAGGACCTTTAGTTGAAGGCTGGTTGGGATTACCGAAGGAAGCAAGCCTTTCCTTATTGCTGGGGATAATAAGAAGGGAATTGGCGGTTTTGCCATTATTAGAGCTTGATTTAAGCACATTGCAGTTGTTAGTAGGTTCTGTAGTTGCTCTATTCTATCTTCCATGTCTTGCAGTATTTGGAGTACTGACTAAGGAATTTTCTTTAAAGGTTTCATTGGGAATTGGTGTAGCTACTATTACCTCAGCCTTTCTATTTGCTGGATTAATTAATCAGATAGGATCTCTTATATTAGCATTAGTTGGGTAGGTGAAAATATGATCATTGCTTGGACCAGTTGGATGGAAAAGCGGATTTCCTTTTCCGAAACATTAGTCAATCTTTACAATAAATATTATGAAAGATTAGTAAAAAATGAGGTAGAAATTGCAGGCATAAAAGATGGTGATAAGGTATTGTGCATTGGTGGTGGATCCATCCCATGCACTGCCCTTCAAATGGCTAAATTAACAGATGCAAAGATTCATGTATTAGATATAGATGAGGAAGCGGTTGAAAGAGCAAGGTATATAGTGGAAAAGTTGGGCTTAGAGGATAAGATTAAAGTAATTTGGGGAAATGGGGAAGTGATAGAGCCTTCTGATTATGATGTAATCCACATTGCTCTTCAGGTCCAATCTAAAGATGAGGTTTTTGAAAATATATTGAGCAAATCCAAAAGAGGAACTAGGATTATAATACGTAATCCTAAAAAAAGTAGGAGGGTCTTTTACTCAAATATTTCAAATAAATTATTAGTCCTATGTAAGGATTGTATGAAAAATTGTAGTTTAAATTGTTATAATCCTAATATGGACGAAATTATGTTAGTGGTTAAGAATTAAGGTAATGCCCATGAAAAGGTATCTAGCATATATATTGGGATTTGCTATATTTGTTTATTTAGTTATAAATATGGATTTTAAAGGCCTATTAATCTTTGCCAGAACAATTTCCTTAAAGATAGTATTACTCCTATTATCTTTACAGATTATGACTATTATGCTATTGGGAATCCAGTGGAAATTGATTATTTCCTGGATAAGAAAGGATATTAGATTTTATGATGCCTTAAAGATTAATCTTAAAGGCAATATTGTAGATGCTCTCTCCCCGGGAGTAAAGGTGGGGGGAGAGCTTGCAAGAGTATATGAAATTAAAAATGCACTTAATATGGAAATGGGAGAAGCCATTTTAGTTGTTGGATTGCAGAAGACCCTTTCCATTACTAGTTTTATTTTTTTAGTAATATTTAGCTTAATATGGCTTTATATTACTACAGCAGGGAATAACTTGTATTTTAGGGCTTTCCTTGTTCCGATATTGGTATTTTTAATAATACTAATGGGATTTATATTTTTTTTCCTACGTATAGATCTGGAAAGAACTAAGAAAGTATTAAAAAAGATAAGGATTAAAGATGCAAAGAAAGAGAAAATCTATAATTGGGTTAGCCAATATAGAAATAATTTGAATAAGATGCTGGAAAATAAAGGGAAATTCTATTTTCAATTGTTGCTGGGCATTTCTATATGGCTTTTGTTTGCAGTTAAGTTGGCAATATTAATCAGAGGATATAATATAAGCATCGACTTTATTTCTGCTGCTGCTATAACCTACTTAACCTATATAATAGGCATGCTTCCCTTACTTCCAGGAGGAATTGGAAGCTTTGAAACTAGCATGGTAGGGCTGTTAGCTCTAAAGGGCATAGAAGTGGGAAATGGAATAGCCATTTCAGTAGTATTTAGGTTTGTAACCTTTTGGTTTGAATTTTTGATGAGTTTCTTAATATTATTTTTTGATAAAGTTTTTAAACTTCTAACAATAAGGAATGATATAAATATGTTAAAGGTACAAATTAAAGAAGATAAAAAATATTTCCTCCCTTCCCTTATAACCTATACCAATATGCTATTTGGGATCATAGCCATATGGTTAAGCTCTACCAGAGAAGTGAAAAATATAAAGGTTTCCTGCATATTGGTAATATTAGCAGCAATAGTGGATAAAATAGATGGATTAGTTGCCAGAAAATTTAACTTAACCAGCAGCTTTGGAAGAGAATTAGATTCTCTATGCGATTTATTATCATTTGGATTAGCTCCGGTAGTCATTTGGTGGAATTTAAATGGCGGATATTTAAAGATGCTGGAATTAGTAATATCCATATTATTTGTTGGAGCAGGAATATTCAGATTGGCGCGATTCAACATAGATGAGGACTATGAGTACATTAAAGGGCTTCCCATAACACTAGCAGGAAGTTTCTTTGCTATTAAACACTTAATAGATATAAACTATAGAATCCAATCGAATATCCCATTATTTAATGAAAATGTCATAATTCTTACTCTATTATCCGTATTCATGGTAAGTAGGTTTAGAATCAAAAGGCCCAGCATTTAGAAATTGAAATGGGTATTTTGAAGAGTATAAATCAAATAAAGAATTTATTGACAATTAATAAAAATTATACTATACTTAATTTGGATAAATCTTCAGGGCGAGGTGCAATTCCTCACCGGCGGTATAGCCCGCGAGCCATTTATTGGTTGACTTGGTGAAATTCCAAGGCCGACAGTGAAAGTCTGGATGGGAGAAGATTATAGTGCATTATTGTGTAATTTTCATATGCATTCTAGCCCCGAAGTAATATTCGGGGCTTATTTTGTCCTCCCTGAAGAAATAAATTTATGGAGGGGTTTTTTATGTACACATTGAATAAAGAATTATTAAACACAAAGACCATGGTAAAAATCTCAGTATTGGCTGTAATAGCTTTAATACTGATGCTACTTGATTTTCCCCTATGGTTTGCTCCTAGTTTTTTAAAGTTTGATATTTCCGACGTACCAGCACTAATAGGTTCCTTTGCTTTAGGTCCAATGGCAGGAGTATTAGTACAACTGGTAAAAAACCTATTGAATCTGCTAATCGAAGGCTCAAGTACTGGAGGGGTAGGGGAACTAGCTAATTTTGTTGTAGGTAGCATTTATGTCTACACAGCAGGCCTATTCTACTACAAGGATAAAACCTTCAAAAATGCAATAATTGGAATGTCTATAGGAGTATTAGTAATGACAGCAGCCATGTCGACAATTAATTATTACATCATGATTCCTTTCTATGCAAAGTTGTTTGGACTACCCATAGACAAGATTGTGGCAATGGGTTCTGCAGTGAATAAATATGTAGTAGACTATAAAAGCTTAATACTATATGCAATAGTACCATTCAATTTATTTAAAGGTATTATAGTTACTTTGGTAACTTTATTGATATATAAGCGAGTATCACCTATATTGAAGAAATAGACTATTTAACCACTGACTAATATTATCAATATTTATGAATAAATAGGGACATATTGTATATAATATGTCCCTATTTTATTGCTACTTTGTAGTTGTTTATCTCAAGTTCATTTACTAATCCACTTTTTTTCATATCATCAAAAGTATACATTTTATAAAGAGTAAATCCATCTTTATCAGTAGAAATATAGTTATCTTCTATCCATAGGCCCCATTTTTCAATATCATTCTTTATTGTTTTTAAAGTTTCATGGTCTATTTGATCAATTAAACTTACTGATTCTAGGAATAGGTTGTAGTAGTTATTAATTAATGAAGTAATTTCCTTTAAATTTTCTTTTTGTTTTTCCTTAGAATATACCTTATTATATGCATTGTTATAACTGCTTAAGGCAATTTCAAATTCCCTTGATGTATTGAGTAAAGATTTGATATAAAGCTTATTGATATTGTTAATATCATTATCATATTTTTCTAAATTTGCTACTATAGATAATAATGCCGTATGATGTTTTCTCAATTCATCAGTAATATAAATTTTATCGCTTTTTGTTTTTTTATAGATAGATGTAGAGAATAATATTATTGCTATTAAAGAAAGAGTAATAAATAGGATTTTTTTATTCATATTAACACCTCTAATAAAACAAATAACTATCAAAATAATAATATGAATTTTATTCATTAATAATATTAATAATATTATACAAATTAATAATATCATATAAAACAGCAATAAAAAGAATTTAATAAGTATAATATTTTGAAATTATCATGACAGTTAGCTAGCTTTATCGATTGCATTTTATATATTCATATGCGATTATTATAACTGTATAATAGTTAATAATAACGTAACAAATAGTCAATCAGATAACTTAATACATAAACAACCCATAATTAAATTTAATTATGGGTTGTTTATGTATATTTTACCTATTTGTAAGAACCTCTTAATGTATAGCTATCCCAATCTATTATTGTATGGTGATTGACTAAAAATATATCGTATTCAAAATCAGCAGTTATATAATGTGTACCACTATATGGTGCAGTTTCTTCAATAGAATAAAATACTTGATGAGAATCTCCTACTTCTAAAGTTGGGGTTTCATTGAGAACACTCATTAATTTATATTGTCTTGAAGCAGAACCTGGTATTGCAATAGATCCTGAACTATTATAAGATTTTCCACTATAATTTATACTAATAGGTCCATATCCATATCCCCACTCAATAGTAAATTTAGGGCTTGGGTAGTTAGTATATGTATCCCATTCTAATCTTCTAAAAACATCATCATTATTGCTATCTAATCTTATGCTAATATCTGCATTTGTAACACCTAACATTGGAACATCATCTACAAGACTACCACCATAGTATACTCTCTGATCATCGATAAATATTAATGCTTCTCCAGTTGTTTCATTCCTAAACAAGTCTCTTGTATATAATTCAAGTATAATATCAACTTCATACTCGTAACTAAAATCTTCGTATGAATATGTTAGAGTTCTTGAAACTCTATTTGGGTAACTATTTATATCAATAGATTTATTGCTTTTATCTTTAACAATTGGTTTATATACTTTTGTCCACCAATGTTCTATCGATAATAATTTATTATCATAATCCTTATAAACTGATTGCGATATTTCTTTAATAATTTCTTTTGGTATTTCAAATTCAAAGGTATAATAAATGTCATCGTTTTTTAAATAAAGTAAGAAAATATTTTCATTTATTGTTTCATTATTTAATAACAAATTATAATTATTAGGTAATTTGAGAAATATACCAGTATGAATTACTTCAAAATTTCCTTCAATATCTTTAGAATCAATTAATAACTTTTCATCATGAATACGTGATTGATATATTGTTCCTAATAAATTAAATTTTTTATTATCAATCTCTCCTGATAAAATTAACTCTGATCCAGATATTGAAAAATTATTAATTAGTAATTCTGAGTTTTCATATCTTGTTTCGTTAGGAGTTAACATTTTAAATGATTTTGCTCCGATAAATTTCATATTTTTATTAACTTCGTCTATTTGTTGAATATCTCCGATAGTTATAAAATTACTTTTGCAGCAAAACTAGGAAATACATTAACAAAAATAATTAAAATCGTTAATAAAGTAATTAGTAGTTTTTTCATAATGTTATCCCCCTTTTTTATATTTTTACTTTCTGAGGATAGTTTATCATAAGTTTTAAGAAAAAATTGTAGAATCTTGGCATGAAGGTAAAAAAATTTACCATTAGTATTTATAAATATAAAGATACTTAAAGAATAACTTAATAAGAGCATATTAAAGTAATCAAAAATTTAGCATTAAGATAATAGATATATTCTAATTGTGGCACTATTTATCTTAGAAACTTAAATGTAGAAAAGAAGTTACTATAATTAACTATAAAGTTGATAAGATCAGGAACATGTTAAGTGAACTGTCAATTGTTAATTGACAAAACAAATGATATAATAATACTTAGTTTAAGTATAGGAAGGTTGATTGGATGGTTACAATAGTATTAAAAGGGCTTAGAGATACTGAGGAATTTGGAGAAAGATTGGGCAACATACTAAAAGGTGGAGATGTTCTATCTTTAACAGGAGATCTAGGGGCAGGCAAGACAACTCTTACTAAATCCATTGGCAAGGGTTTAGGAGTGGAAGAATACATAACCAGTCCCACTTTTGCCCTGATAAACGAATATAATGGTAGAGTAAAAGTATACCACTTTGATGTATATAGATTGGATAATGTAGACGATCTATACGACTTAGGCTTTGAAGATTATTTCTATTCCGATGGAGTTACCATTGTAGAATGGGGAGATAGAATCAGTGAACTTCTACCAGAAGAAACAATCCATATACACATTGAGAAGGGAAAGGAACTGGATGAAAGAATAGTTACCATTTCTGGAGAAGGAGAAAGATACAGTCAAATAGTTAAGGAGTTGAGAGAAATTTGAAAGTATTAGCTGTAGACACATCCACAGTAATAGCAACTTGTGCTGTTTTAGATGAGGAGAATTTGTTAGGGGAATTTTCCTTAAATCAGAACTTTGGACATTCTGAGAATTTGGTTCCCATGGTGAAAACCCTTTTGGAAAACTTGAACTTAAAGGTATCTGATATAGATCTGTATGCAGTAGCAACAGGCCCTGGTTCCTTTACAGGCCTTAGGATTGGAATTGCTACTGTTAAGGCCTTTGCCCACGTATATAACAAGCCTATTGTTGGGATATCCACTTTAGAAGGACTAGCCTTTAATGTTAGAACAAGCGGTATAATTGTTCCTATGATAGATGCGAGGAGAAATAGGGTATATACTGGCATTTATAGGTGGAATCAGGATAAGCTTATAAATATATTAGAGCCTACCACCATGGATATAGATGAACTGCTAGAATTATTGAATAAGGAGCATAATAATATTATGGTAAGCGGCAATGGAGCCTTGCTTTATAGAGAGATTATAAAAGACAGGCTTAAGGATAAAGTGAGGTTTGCTCCGATAAGCTTAAATAGCCCTAGGGCAGCAAGCATTGCAGAGCTAGCCCTGTTAAAACATGCTGAAAACAAAGATAATTATTATAATCTAGTTCCTGAATATTTAAAGGAATCTCAAGCCCAACAAAATTTAAGAAAGAGGGAAAGCTAGTATGGAAATATCCATTCGTGAAATGAGGGAAGAAGATTTAGATCGAGTAATGGAGATTGAGGCAGAAACCTTCAACCCTCCTTGGTCTAGGGAGGCCTTTTTATTAGAATTAACCAAAAATATATTGGCCAAGTATATAGTAGTATTGGCGGATGGAGAAATCGCAGGATATGGAGGAGTTTGGCTTATAATAGATGAGGGTCATATAACTAATATTGCTATCGATAAAAAATATAGAGGGTTAGGTTTAGGCAAAGCACTATTAGAAGGGCTAATCCAAATATGCGTTGACAGGAATATAAGAGCCATAACCTTAGAGGTTCGAAAATCCAACGAAGTAGCCAAATCCCTCTATAAAAAATATGGATTTATAGAATATGGGATTAGACCTAATTATTATCACGATAATAATGAAGATGCGATTATAATGTGGAAAAGCATCTAATATAAGAGGTGAAAACATGAATGAAGATATAATAACATTGGCTATAGAGACTTCCTGTGATGAAACTTCCTGTGCGGTGTTAAGAAATGGCAGGGAGGTTTTATCAAATATTATCTCCTCTCAAATTGAAATCCATCAGAAATTTGGAGGAGTAGTACCCGAAGTGGCATCTAGAAAGCATATAGAAAACATCAATATCATAATCCAACAGGCTCTGGAAAAGGCTGGTGTTACTTTTAAGGATGTAGACTTAGTAGGAGTAACCCAAGGCCCAGGTCTGGTGGGTGCTCTACTTGTGGGTATATCTAGCGCAAAGGCCATAGCTTATGCACTTAACAGGCCCCTAGTGGGAGTAAACCATATAGAAGGACATGTCTGCGCTAACTATATAGAGTTTAAGGATTTAGAGCCTCCATTTACCTGCTTAATAGTTTCTGGAGGGCATACCTATCTAGTTCAGGTAGAAGGATATACTAAGTATGAACTGGTGGGAAGAACCAGAGATGATGCAGCAGGAGAAGCTTTCGATAAAGTGGCTAGAGCTTTAGGTTTGCCATATCCAGGAGGACCTATAATTGATAAATTGGCCAAAGAAGGAAATAATTTAGCTATCGATTTTCCTAGGGTATTTTTAGAGCCTAATAGCTATGATTTTAGCTTTAGTGGGTTAAAAACTGCAGTATTAAATTATTTGAACCAAGCAAAGCAAAAGGGAGAAAAGATAATAGTAGAAGATGTGGCTGCTAGTTTCCAACAAGCGGTAATAGAGGTTCTTGTGGAAAAGTCCATTAAATTGGCAAAGGAAAGAAAATCCCATAAGATAGTGATGGCTGGAGGAGTAGCAGCAAATGAGGGGCTACGAAATTTAATGAAAAATAGAGGAAAAGAAGAAGGAATTGAAATCTATTATCCTTCAAGAGTTCTTTGTACTGATAATGCAGCCATGATTGGTTCTGCTGCCTATTTTAACTATATCAATGGAAATATTTCTAATTTCCATCTAAACGTGGAGCCAAATTTAGAGTTAAAAGGATGATTATTAACAATATTTCCACATTATCGCCACAAAAGGAGTTTAGTTTACAATAAGTACTTGTGGATAATGTGGAAATCTTCATTTAAGGTCTAAAAAACGGGACAAGCTCTTGTGGATAAATCTGTGGATTCTGTGAATAAATTGGGGAAAATCTGGGGATACTAAAATTCTGTTATTTTTATCCAAGTATCATATAGGGAATCCAGCTCTTGCTGTAATTTTTCCCTTTGCTTAGTCAATTCAACGACTTTATCTGGGTCTTCATAAAGCTCTGGGTCGCATAACAACTCGTCCAATTCTTCTATTCTACCTTCCATTTCTTCGATGGATTTTTCTATAGCAAATATCTCTTCCTTTCTCTTTTTTTCTTGGGCTAATTTTTCCCTTTCCTTTTTTCTTTCCAATTTAATCTGAGTTTTGGTTTTAAAATCCTCTTCTTCTTCAATTTCCACTTGGTTTTTCTTCTCAAGGTAATAATCGTAATTGCCCATATACTCTGTAATTCCTTTTTCTGATAGCTCTAAGATCTTATCTGTAACCTTATTTAAAAAATAGCGATCATGGGATATTACCAAAAGGGTTCCCTCATAATCCTGAAGGGCATCTTCCAGTACCTCCTTAGAGTATATATCCAAATGGTTAGTAGGCTCATCCATCATGAGAAAATTTGCCTTAGAAAGCATCAACTTTAAAAGTGCTAACCTTCCTCTTTCTCCACCGCTTAGTTCTTCTATTTCTTTGAAAATATCGTCACCTATAAAGAGGAATCGGCTGAGGATAGAACGGATTTGGAAGTGATCAAACTTTGGGTTTTCATCCCATATTTCGTCTATTACAGTTTTACTTAAATTTAGATTAGACTGTTCTTGGTCAAAATAGCCTATATGGACATGATGTCCTAGTATGATATTTCCTGAATCATAGGGAATTTTGCCTAAAATTATTTTAAATAAGGTGGTCTTTCCTATTCCATTAGGGCCTATTAATCCTACCTTTTCACCTCTATAGATGGTAAAATCAATATTCTTTAACAGTTCAAATCCATTGAAGGATTTTCCAATCCCTTCTACCCTTAGTACATCCTTGCCGCTTTTTATTTTAGGTTCAAAGGATATTTTTATCTTTTTATTATCGACAGGTTTATCTAGGGTTTTCATCTTATCCAATAATTTTTGCCTGCTTTGGGCCTGTCTTATATACCTTTGACCTCCATAATTGGAAAAGCGCCTAATGATTTCTTCCTGTCTTTTGATTTCCTTCTGCTGATTTTCATAAGTTTTCTTTAATAGTTCCAGCTCCTTTTTCCTTTCCGTCATAAATCTAGAATAGTTGGTATTATATACTTTCAGCTTCCTATTTTCCAAGAGGAATATTCTATTTACCACATTATCCAAAAAATATCTATCATGGGATATTACTAAAATAGCTCCTCTATATTCTTTAAGATAGGATTCAAGCCAATTAATAGCCTCAATATCTAAATGGTTAGTAGGCTCGTCTAATAACAGGAGATCAGGCTTTTCTAATAATAGCTTAGCAAGAGAAAGTCTTGCCTTTTGCCCGCCACTTAATATATCTGCCTGTTTGTCAAATTCATCTTCTTTAAACCCCAGTCCTTTTAGTACTCCTTTAATTTCGCTTCTATAGCCATATCCATTTGATTCATTAAATTTCTCCAGCAAATAGGAGTATTCATTCATCAATTTATCTAATTCCTTTGATAGACCTTCGCTGCTCTTAATGCTAATCTCTTTTTCTAATTTCCTTAACCTTAATTCCATTTCAATTAAGGGACTAAATACCTGAAGGCATTCCTCAAAAACTGTTCTATTGCTTTCAAAATTACTGTGCTGCTTTAAATATCCAATTTTCAAATCCTTTCTAATATAAATGTCTCCGCTATCTTTGGGGGTTTCTCCTGCTAAAATATTAAGTAGCGTGGTCTTACCTGACCCATTAAGTCCTATTAATCCAATTTTATCTCCATCTTCTATATTAAAGCTAATATCTTCCAATATCTGATCTATTACATAAGTTTTACTTATATTATTGCACGTTAAAATGATCATAATCCATCTCCTGCCCTATTCATTAAGATTTTGATCCTATTATAGATTAATTCTATCAAAAAAAGAAGGCCTTTTAAAGGGGGAGGCCTACTAGGATTTTAAGTCATGTTCCATTGCTAAGCTGCTTAAAACTTTATCTATCAAATCCAGTTCGCACTTTCTTTCCTCGGTATAGTGGGAGCAATTTTCGCAGCTTTCAAATTTCTCTTCATATATTTGGGAAGTCATATTAAGAGAGTTTCTATCTTTAGGTTTGTATGAATCACAATATATGGCAATTTTCCTCAATTGTTCTTTGCTGGCCATAAAATCCTCCTTCTAAGTTTGTTAATAATATTATAGGTAATAAACAATTTTAATATGTATTAGGTATTGTTCTCAAAAAATGGATATAATTATTAGTGAAAAAATTAATAAAAAATATTGAATTATTATCCAAAACTGGGTATAAACCTTAATAATTGACCAATTAATATCAAAATGTTATAATAAAATCAACTTAAAGTAATAAATATGGATAAGAAGGGGTGACATAATGGACAGAGAAAACAGGGTATCGATAACGGTAATAAGAAGATTGCCTAAATACTATAGATACTTAGGGGAATTATTGAAAAAAGGGATTAATAGGATATCTTCTCAAGAATTAAGTAAGTTAACAGGTTTTACCGCCTCGCAGATTAGACAAGATTTGAACAATTTCGGTGGATTTGGGCAGCAAGGATATGGATATAATGTAGAGGAATTAAGGAATCAATTAGGGAAGATATTAGGTTTGGATAGAACCTATAAAACCATAATTGCGGGAGCAGGGAATTTAGGGCAAGCAGTAGCTAACTATAGAGGCTTTGAAGAAGCTGGATTTAAAATATTGGCTATGTTTGACAAAAACCCTAAACTTATCGGATTGAAAATTAGAGATATAGAGATTAAAGATGTAGATGAGATGGAAAATTTTATTAGAGAAAATAACATAGATATTGGAATTATAACTACTCCAAAGGAAAGTGCCCAAGATGTGGCTGATATATTTATGAGAAGTGGAATAAGGGGAATTTGGAATTTTGCCCCTGCTGATCTTAAAGTGGATGATAAGGTTATAATTGAAAACGTTCATTTGAATGAATCCCTATTTACTCTTTCCTATTTCTTAAAAAATGAGTCTGATTATGTAAGAGATTAGGTTTAGGAATTGAGAAAATTCAGTCAAATTTCCAAAATGAATTTACTAATTATTTTTATTGTTCAAAATATTTTCGTTATAAAATGCCTATAGTGCCAAAGCAAAACCTGGTATTATAGGCATTTATAATGGAAAGAGATGATAAAAAAGGAAAAATTTTTTTGACTAAAAGTGAAATAATTAACAATATCTGTGGAAATATCTTATTCAATGTTTTATAATAAAATTGCATGGTTTTAAATTGAGGAGGGATGAACATGGATTTCAAATTATCGAAGGAGCAGGAAATGATAAGAACTGTTATGAAAGAATTTGCAGAAAATGAAGTAAAACCAATTGCATCGGAAATAGATGAAACAGCCAGATTTCCAAGGGAAACGGTGGATAAAATGGCGAGATATAACATGATGGGGATACCTTTTCCAGTTGAATATGGTGGAGCTGGTGGAGACGACATAGCCTATGTCATTGCAGTAGAAGAGTTATCGAAAGTATGTGCTACTACAGGGGTAATCCTTTCTGCTCATACCTCATTAGCCTGCTGGCCTATATATAAATATGGAACCAAAGAGCAAAAACAAAAATATTTAGTCCCATTGGCAAAGGGAGATAAGTTAGGAGCTTTTGGATTAACAGAACCAAATGCAGGAACTGATGCAGCAGCTCAGCAAACAGTAGCTGTGTTAGATGGGGACAACTATGTACTGAATGGAACTAAACTGTTCATTACCAACGGAGGAGAAGCAGATATCTATATTATATTTGCGATGACTGATAAGAGTAAGGGTACTAGGGGCATATCCGCCTTTATAGTGGAAAAGGATGCTCCTGGGTTCAGCATAGGTAAAATTGAAGATAAAATGGGTATTAGAGGTTCTTCTACTGCTGAATTGATATTTAGGGATTGTGTAATTCCAAAGGAAAATTTACTAGGGGAAGAAGGAATGGGATTCAAAATTGCTATGACTACTCTAGATGGAGGAAGAATCGGTATAGCAGCTCAAGCTTTAGGTATTGCAGAAGGAGCTTTGGAAGAGTCTATTAAATACATAAAGGAAAGACAACAATTTGGAAAGCCTTTATCTAAATTCCAAGGATTGCAATGGATGGTTGCAGATATGGCTACAGAGATAGAAGCAGCAAAGTTATTGGTCTATAAAGCTGCTTACAATAAAGCCAATGGGTTACCTTATAACAAGGAAGCGGCCATGGCTAAACTTTATGCGTCTAAAGTAGCTATGGATGTTACCACAAAAGCAGTCCAATTACATGGTGGTTATGGATTTACCAAGGACTATCCAGTAGAAAGAATGATGAGGGATGCAAAGATTACCGAAATATATGAGGGTACTTCCCAAGTACAACAGATGGTTATTGCAGGAAACCTCTTAAGATAATAGGTGAAGGAGGAATTTAGATGAATATAATAGTATGTATAAAGCAGGTTCCCGATACAAATGAAGTTAGGATCGACCCTGTCAAAGGAACTCTAATCAGGGAAGGGGTACCAAGTATCATCAATCCAGACGACAAAAATGCCTTAGAAGAGGCCTTGAGGATAAAAGACAAATATGAAGATGTTAAGGTTACAGTTCTTAGCATGGGACCTTATCAAGCTGAAGCAGCCTTGGTTGAGGCTATTGCCATGGGAGCTGACGAAGGCATATTATTAAGCGACAGAGCTTTTGCGGGATCTGACACTTGGGCAACATCAACAGCATTGGCATCGGGGATTAGATATATAGGCGATTACGATTTAATATTCTGTGGTAGACAAGCTATTGATGGAGATACAGCTCAAGTAGGGCCACAAATAGCTGAGCATTTGGGAATACCCCAAATTACCTATGTGAAGGAATTAAAGATTGAAGACGGAAAGGTTAGAGCTAAAAGGGTTCTTGAAGATGGATATTATGTTATAGAAGCTGAAATGCCAGTGTTGATTACTGCAATAAAAGAATTAAATACGCCTAGATATCCATCTATAAGGGGAATTTATGAAGGCTATAAAGGGGATAGGATTAAGATTTTATCAGCTAAGGACATTAATGCAGATGAAGAGAATATTGGATTAGATGGATCTCCTACTCAAGTAAATAAATCCTTTACTCCTCCCACTAAGAGTGGAAATTTAGAGATGTTAGAGGGAGATGCAAAGGAACAAGCAAGAAAGTTAATTGTAAGATTAAAGGAAGAAAAGATAATATAGTTTAACCTTGAAAGGAGGATTTGCCGTGGCAGTAAAGGTAATAGAAGAAAAATGTATAGGTTGTGAAGTATGTGTAAGTGTCTGCCCCTTTGATGCTATAGAAATGGTAGATGGTAAGGCTCATATAACAGATAAATGTACAATGTGCGGTGCTTGTGTGGAAGAATGTCCTGTAGGTGCTATAGAAAAGGAAGAGGAGAATAAAAGGAAGGTTAATATTGAAGAATACGAAGGGGTTTGGGTTTTTGCAGAACAAAGAGAAGGAAATTTAATGAATGTTTCCATAGAGCTGCTAGGAGAAGGCAGAAAGATTGCAGATAAGCTTAATACTGAATTAACAGCTATTTTGTTAGGTAATAATGTTAAAAATTTAGCAGATAGGTTGATAAAATATGGGGCTGATAAGGTTATTTATGCTGAAAGCCCTCAATTGGATGTATATACCACCGATGGATATACAAGGGTAATATGTGATTTGATTAATGAGAGAAAACCTGAAATAATGTTGATTGGTGCCACTAACATAGGTAGAGATTTAGGTCCAAGGATTTCTGCAAGAATACATACTGGTCTTACTGCAGATTGTACTAGGCTTGATGTGGATTTAGAGAATAGAAGATTGATGCAAACTCGTCCTGCCTTTGGTGGTAACTTAATGGCTACCATAATATGCCCTAATCACAGACCACAGATGTCAACTGTAAGGCCAGGGGTTATGGAAAAGGCTAAATATAACGAGACTAGAGAGGGAGTAGTAGAAGTAATTAATCCCGATTTGAAAGAAGAGGATATTACAGCTAAAGTAATAGATTATGTTAAAGAAAAGAGATCACAAGTAAAGCTAGAAGATGCATCCATTATAGTATCTGGAGGAAGAGGCTTAGGCAATCCTGAAGGATTTAAGCTCTTGAAAGAATTAGCTGATAAGCTTGGTGGAGTAGTAGGGGCAAGCCGTGCCACAGTAGATGCTGGTTGGATAGACCAATCCCATCAAGTAGGACAAACAGGCAAAACCGTTAGACCAAACCTATATATTGCTTGCGGCATATCTGGAGCTATTCAGCATTTGGCTGGTATGCAGGAGTCTAAGTGTATAGTTGCCATTAATAAGGATAAGGATGCACCTATATTTAAAATTGCAGATTATGGAATAGTAGGAGATGTATACGAGATACTGCCAGAGCTTATAAAGGGATTGGAGAACATCGATGAATTAATGGAAAATGCTTAAAAATACAGGTGCAAGTATTGTTAATTTATATACTTGCACTTGTATAAATTCAATGATAGAATATACTTATGATTGGAAATAATGTATAATTTTATGAGATTCTTGAAAAGGTTTTCTTATTCCAAATAAGAGGAGGTATTTTGATGACAAAGGAAAGTTTAAATCCATTGGAAAGTGCGCAAAAGCAAGTGAAAGCAGCTTGCGATGCATTGGGATTAGATCCAGCTGTATATGAAATATTGAAAGAGCCTAAAAGGATGATTGAAATATCAATTCCAGTAAAGATGGATGATGGAACTACTAAGGTATTTAAGGGATATAGGGCTGTACATAATGATGCCATAGGCCCAGGAAAAGGTGGAATTAGATTTCATCCAGGAGTAAATCCTGACGAGGTTAAGGCTTTATCTGTTTGGATGACATTTAAATGTGGAGTAATGGGTGTACCTTATGGCGGAGGAAAAGGCGGAATTACTGTAGATCCTTTATCTCTTTCGCAAGGAGAATTGGAAAGGCTTTCTAGAGGATATATACAAGGTCTTTATAAATATTTAGGTGAGAAGATAGATGTGCCAGCACCAGATGTGGGAAGCAATGCACAGGTAATGGCATGGATGGTAGATGAATATAATAAATTAACTGGTGGCTCTAACCTTGGAGTTCTTACTGGGAAGCCAGTAGAATGGGGTGGCTCCAAAGGCAGAAATGAAGCTACTGGATTTGGAGTTTCAGTGATTGCAAGAGAAGCTGCTAAAAAACTAGGCATTGAAATGAAAGGTGCTAAAGTGGCAGTACAAGGCTTTGGAAACGTAGGGTCCTTTACAGTTAAAAATGTCCAAGCTCAAGGAGCGAAGATCATAGCTATTGCTGAATGGGCTCCATCAGTTGGTACTTATGCTATATATAATGAAGAAGGTTTAGACTATGCTGATTTAAGAGCTTATATGGATGAACATAGGAATTTAGTTGGCTATCCAAAGGCTAAGCAGATTTCATTAGATGAATTCTGGCAATTAGAGGTGGATATTCTTATTCCGGCAGCCTTAGAAAATGCTATAACTGCTGAAATAGCAGAAAAGGTTAATGCAAAACTAATCTGTGAAGCTGCTAATGGACCAATTACACCGGATGCGGATGAGATACTAAATAAGAGAGGTATTCCAGTAACTCCAGATATTTTAACTAATGCTGGCGGAGTAACCGTATCTTATTTTGAATGGGTACAAAACTTACAAGGTTATTACTGGGAGGAAGACGAAGTTCAAAGAAGACAAGAAATTTCAATGGTTAACGCCTTTAACGATATATGGGCACTAAAAGAAGAGAAGAATGTTACAATAAGAGAAGCAGCTTATATGATTTCAGTTAAGAAGATAGCAAATGTAATGAAATTAAGAGGATGGTATTAAAATAAGTCGGGGTTTTCCCCGACTTATTTATGTTTATATTAGATCAATTGGGTATAATATTTACAATGTATAGCAAGAGTGTTCCCATGATTTATAAGTAGTAGAAAGGAGAAAAAATATGAACTATGATATTGTAGAAAAAGATAATAAAATAATAATAAAAGACATAAAGGATTTTGAACCTAAACATATATTTGAATGTGGGCAGGCTTTTAGGTGGTATGTGGAAGAAGATGAGAGCTACACAGCTATTCACAAAGGTAAGATAATCAATGTTAAAAGAAATGGAAGGGACATTATATTTTTAAATACGAACATGGCTGATTTTAATGATGTATGGTATGAGTATTTCGATTTAGGTAGAGATTATGGGAAGATTAAAGAGGAATTGTCTAAGGACCCAATACTTAAGGAGGCCATTAAGTTTGGGGAAGGTATAAGGATACTCAATCAGGAACCCTTTGAAACGACTATTTCCTTCATAATATCTGCCAACAATCAGATACCAAGGATTAAGAGGTCTATAGAACTTATTACTCAGCACTATGGAAAGTCTGTAGGTTCTTATAAAGACAAGGAATATTTTACTTTTCCAGATCCAGAAACCTTGGCTAATGTAGATTATGAGGAGTTGGAGAGGGATTCTAGGGTAGGTTATAGGGCTAAATACATAGTGGAAACGTCTAATATGATAAAAAACAAGGAAGTAGATTTAGATGAATTATATAAACTGCCAACGGATAAAGCCAAAGAAATACTTTTAAAACTTCCTGGAGTAGGACCTAAGGTAGCCAATTGCATATTATTGTTTTCTTTAAATAAAAATGATGCCTTTCCTGTGGATACTTGGGTCAAAAGGGTAATGGAGAGCTTGTATTTTAAAGAAGGTGCTAGTATTAAAAGGATTTCCCAATATGCTGAGGAAAATTTTGGTTCCTTAGGAGGCTTTGCTCAACAATACTTGTTTTATTACGCTAGAGAGTTGGGAATAGGGAAAAAGCAACCTTAGGGTTGTTTTCTTTTTTTCCTAGAAAAAATTACTTAGATGGTGTATAATCTATAAATATATTTCATTAAGTGTAAGGGTGAGAGAAATATGTTGGGAACCATAGTAAATTCCATTGCTGTAATTGCAGGTAGCGTTTTGGGGATAATTATTAAAAAAGGAATAAAGGAAGAATATAAAAAAACCATCATGGATGGAGTAGGTCTTTCGGTTATAATCATTGGGATTTCCGCGGCAATAAAAACTGAAAATACCATTATGGCTATCATAAGCATCGTTTTGGGAAGCATAATTGGAGAGATTTCAGGAATTGAAAAAAAGCTGAATAGACTAGGGGATAGCTTAGAAGCTAGGTTTAGCAATGGAGACTCCAACTTTTCCAAAGGATTTGTAACTGCTTCCCTAGTCTACTGTGTAGGGGCAATGGCCATAGTAGGGGCTTTAGAAAGTGGGCTGTTGGGAGATCATAATACCCTTTTTGCTAAATCAATATTGGATGGTATTACTTCCATAATATTTGCCTCCACCTTGGGGATAGGGGTTGCCTTTTCTGCTATAGTTGTATTTATATATCAGGGATTGATTACATTGTTAGCCACTTACTTGAAGGACCTTTTGACACACGATGTGATACTTGAAATGTCTGCAGTAGGTGGGATACTCATTATGGCCATAGGAATAAATATATTAGAATTGAAGAAAATAAAGGTGGGGAACATGCTTCCAGCCATATTTATTCCATTTCTATACTATATTTTTAAGCTATTAATATAGAAAGCATTGGCAATAAACTTAGGAGAAAATCAATGAAAAACAAGAAAAACAAAAGAAAGATTAGGAAAAATAGGATTATTAATCAAATTCAAGCAAAAACTAGACTTGATTCAAAATTTCTTATTCAGTAACATTATAACTGTACATATTAGCACTCATTAAAGATGAGTGCTAATAATATGGAAAACCATCAGAAAATAGGGAGGTAGTGATATGAACCTTAAACCATTAGGTGACAGAGTAGTAATAAAAATTCTTGAAGCGGAAGAAAAGACTAAATCGGGTATAGTGCTACCAAGCAGCGCTAAAGAACAACCTCAAATGGCAGAAGTTGTTGCCATAGGACCAGATATTCTTAACGATGAGAAGAAAAAAGATCAAATTAAGGTAAACGATAAGGTAATCTTTTCTAAGTATGCTGGTACAGAAGTTAAGATTGATGGTGAAGAATTTACAATACTTAAATTAAATGATATTTTGGCGGTAGTAGAGTAAAGAATTGACAAATAGAAAAGGACAATGGACAATTATCAAATAAAAGGAGTGTGAATTAAATGGCTAAGGAAATAAAATTTGATGAAAATGCTCGTCGTGCTTTAGAAGTTGGAATAAATAAGTTAGCAGATACCGTTAAGGTAACTCTTGGGCCAAAGGGAAGAAATGTTGTATTAGATAAAAAGTTTGGCGCACCTCTTATTACTAATGACGGTGTTACTATTGCACGTGAAATAGAATTAGAAGACAGATATGAAAATATGGGTGCTCAATTAGTTAAGGAAGTTGCAACTAAGACTCAAGATGTGGCAGGAGACGGAACTACAACTGCTACTTTGTTAGCGCAAGCAATTGTAAGAGAAGGACTTAAGAATGTGGCAGCGGGTGCAAACCCAATAATCCTTCATAATGGAATTAAAAAAGCTGTTGAAAAAGCTGTAGAAGAGATAAGAAGATTCTCAAGAAAAGTAGAAACTAAGGAAGCTATTGCACAAGTTGCATCTATATCTGCAGGTGATGAAGAAATCGGAAAATTAATTGCAGAAGCTATGGAAAAGGTAGGTAACGACGGAGTTATAACTGTTGAAGAATCTAAGACAATGGGAACTACCCTATCTGTAGTAGAAGGTATGCAATTCGATAGAGGATATGTATCTCCTTACATGGTAACAGATGCAGATAAGATGGTAGCAGAATTAGAAGAGCCATATATTTTAATTACTGATAAGAAAATATCCAATATTCAAGATATATTACCAGTATTAGAGCAAATAGTACAACAAAGCAGACCTCTACTAATCATTGCTGAAGATATTGAAGGAGAGGCTTTAGCTACTTTAGTGGTAAATAAATTAAGAGGAACCTTTAACTGTGTAGCTGTTAAAGCTCCAGGATTTGGTGATAGAAGAAAAGAAATGCTTCGAGACATTGCAATTCTAACTGGTGGTCAAGTAATTTCTGAAGAATTAGGATTAGATCTAAAAGAAGCTACAATCGATATGCTTGGTAAGGCTAGAAGAGTTCAAGTAGATAAGGAAAATACAGTAATAGTTGATGGCGAAGGTTCACCTTCTGACATTCAAGATAGAATAAAACAAATTAGAACTCAACTTGAAGAAACTGATTCTGAATTCGATAAGGAAAAACTACAAGAGAGATTGGCTAAGCTATCTGGTGGAGTTGCAGTAATTGAAGTAGGTGCTGCTACTGAAACTGAGCTTAAGGAAAAGAAATTGAGAATAGAAGACGCATTAGCAGCTACAAGAGCAGCAGTAGAAGAAGGTATGGTACCAGGTGGCGGAACTGTACTTATAGATTGTATCCCAGCAGTAGCTAAATTATTAGAAGAAACTGAAGCAGACGAAAGAACAGGAGTAAACATAATTTTAAGAGCATTAGAAGAACCAGTAAGACAAATTGCTGCAAATGCTGGTCTTGAAGGTTCAATAATAGTTGAAAAGGTTAAAGCTGAAGAACCTGGAATCGGATTCGATGCATTAAATGAAAAATATGTAAATATGCTTGAAGCAGGAATTGCAGACCCAACCAAGGTTACTCGTTCAGCATTACAAAATGCAGCTAGCGTTGCTGCCATGGTATTGACAACAGAAGCGGCAGTAGTGGACATTGAAGAAGAAAAACCAATGCCAGGTGCAAATGGTATGCCAATGATGTAAAAATAAAACCTCTGAGGAAACTCAGAGGTTTTATTTTTCACTTCATCATACTATTTTGGTTTTAGGTTAGTGAAACTTTTTATTAATTTCCTCATCAAATTGTGTCATCATTACTTTTAACTTGCCAAAACTTATATAAGTTATTAATTGTTTATTGGATTAAATGTTAAATCGTTTTCCTAACCCATAGGAAATTTACTTAATTGCAAGAATTATGTGACGACTGTAGAATATATTCAAAGGGTTTGGTGATACATAATGGCTTATGCAAGGCAAAAAAATATTTTTTTGCATTTATTAAATTCTGATAAGGCCTTATCAGGCAAAGAACTATCAAAAATATTCAATGTTTCTACTAGAACTATTAGATCTGATATTAAATTTTTAAATGAAACACTTAAAAAATATAATATTGGCATATCTTCCTCTAGACAAGATGGATATTTTATATCCGATACGCAAAAGGCAAAAGGGTTTGAAATAGTAAAAGAAGTGTTTAATAAAGAAATCAGTCTAAAGGGGATTCCCAATACTCCATCTGAGAGATTTGCCTTCATAATTTTTAAGCTGGCTTTTTCAAAAGATTATGTAACTATGGAAGAAATTGCTGATACGTTATTCGTTTCAAAGACTACAGTATATCTAGATGTACAAAAGGTCATGGAATTTTTGGATGGATTTTCAACCTTAGAATTGGAGATATCGCCAATAAGAGGAATGAAGCTTAAAGGAGATGAGAGATCAAAAAGATTATTAATATCAAATGTACTTAAAAGGGAGAAAACCTATGAAGATTTAATGTTAAGCAAATCCATTTACTATGCTTTAGATGGTCAAAATGCAAATCTCAATAATGAAATGATATTTTTGTATGAATCTATAATAAATATATTAAATAAACATGGATATATCCTAGCAGATGTTGATGTAAATCTACTTGTAAAAGAGATTTTGATTAGTATAAAGAGAATTCAAATGGGCTTTAGGATAGGCGAAAAAATTGCAGGGGATTTAGACTTAACTATAGCTAAGGCCCTTAAAGGGGAAATTGAATGTCACTTTAATATTTCTATCGATGAAAAGGAACTAGCTTACTTTCAGCAAAGTTTTAATACTAAAAGGTTATTAAATGTTAAAAGCGGAAAGTATGTTCTAAAAACTGAAGCCCATATTATAGTGGAAGAGTTTATAAAAGAAATAAAAAATAAATTTAATATCGATTTTTCTCAAAATAAAAACTTTAGAAATAATCTTATATTACATTTGAATCCTATGTTAGAAAGAATCAAAAATAATTATTTAGAAGAAAATCCACTAATAAACCAAATAAAGGCAAATTACCCGTTGGCTTTTGAAATATCTATGTTGATAGTTCCTATAATTAATGAAAAATTAGGAGTAATAATTAATGAAGCAGAGGTATCCTATATAGCTTTGCATGTGGCTGTAGCATTGGATGAAAAAGATAACAAATCAAATATAGCTATTGTTTGTGGTTCTGGGCTAGGTACAGCTCAACTAATAATGAGGAAGATATCCTCTTATTATAGCGAATTGATAAATATTGTTGGATACTTT
The DNA here is from genome assembly GCF_900106765.1 of Tepidimicrobium xylanilyticum. NCBI lineage: Bacteria > Bacillati > Bacillota > Tissierellia > Tissierellales > Tepidimicrobiaceae > Tepidimicrobium > Tepidimicrobium xylanilyticum. The sequence continues at coordinate 136,474 of NZ_FNNG01000001.1, read as the reverse complement.
CCTATATACAAATTGGACAATATTTTAAAAGGCGAATATGGGAAGGTGGATTTAATAGTTTCTACCATACCTATATCTAATAGGAGCAGGATACCTATAATTCAAGTAAATCCTTTGATCAATGAAGAGGATCTTATGAAAATAGGACAGTGTATAGATAGTCCATTAAGGCGAATTAAAAATACAGGTATAAAAGAATTAAAATATCAGATTTTTAGAAAAGAGTTATTTAAATGCTTTACTGAGGAAATAAGCTATTTTCATGCTATATTAGAACTCGTCAATATGTTAAAGTTAGAAAACTATATTGAAGATGAAAAAAGGTTCTATGAGTCTGTTATTATGAGAGAAAACCTTTTTTCAACCATATTAGACGAAGAAATAGCTATACCTCACCCTATGGAATCTATGTCAGAAACAACAGTGGTATCTGTAGGAATTTTTAAAAATCCAATCATCCATAATGGTAAAAAAATAAATATTATCTTTTTGTTTGCAGTTAATGCAAAAGAAGATGAGAAATTAAAAGTACTATATTATTTACTTCAAGAAATATTAGAATCAAGAGAAACAATGGAGACGTTATACAAATCTAAGAATTTTGATGATTTCATAGAAAATATTAAATTATAGGGAGGAAAGTAGTATGAAAATCTTATTAGTATGTGCTGCAGGAATGTCAACTAGTTTAGTGGTGAATAAGATGAAAAAGGCCTTAGGGCCTGATGAACAAGATTGGATTATAGAAGCAAAGCCAGCAGAGAGGTTCGAAGATGAATTTAAAAAATATGATGTAGTACTTTTGGGACCGCAAATTAGATTTAAAAAGGATGAATTTGAAAAAATAGCTAGAGAGTATAACATACCAGTGGAAACCATAAATACTGCTGACTATGGGCTGGCGAATGGGGAAAAAATATTAGACTTTGCAAAGGAACTATATGAAAATAAAAAATAGGGAGGAAGGAATATAATGAGTAATCAAAATAGCAAATTTAGTAAAATTGTAGAAGATAGGCTTTTGCCAGTTTCTACTAAAATTTCTGAACAGAAACATTTAAAAGCTATTATGAGTGGACTTATGAGTACAATACCTTTGACCATTATTGGTGGTATAAGTTTAATAATAGCATCTCCCCCGGTAGATCCTGAAATGATAAAACCGACTAACTTTTTTAATAAATTTCTATTAGCTTGGTATAATTGGGCTAAAACAAATACAGAAGTGGTGTTAACTCCTTTTAAAATGACTATGGCAATAATGGCACTTTTCGTTGCTTTTGCTATAGGTTATAGTTTGGGCAAACATTATGAGGAAGAATATGGCACGAATCCTTTAGCTAGTGGAATTATTGCAGGAGTAGTTTTTTTACTAGTTGCGGCTCCTTCAAAAGATGGTATGATACCTACAACTTATTTAGATGCAAAAGGGCTTTTTACAGCTATGATTGTTGGGTTAATAACAGTGGAAATTACAAAGGGCTTATTGAAAAAAGGAATAACTATCAAAATGCCTGAAGGAGTTCCACCTGCAGTAGCAGCATCATTTAGTGGATTAATTCCAATGATTATAAATGTAATTCTATTTTATGCTATAAATTTAATTTTAATTGGTACAGTAGGAAAAAATATTCCAGAAACAATTATGTCAGTATTAACTCCAGCATTGAAAGGTGCTGACACTATATGGTTTGTGCTGATTATGACAATGCTTAGACATCTTTTGTGGTCTATTGGTGTTCATGGTGCAGCGCTAAATCCTATTGTTACTCCGGTTTTTATGTCTAATATTTTGGCAAATGCTGCAGCAAAAGCTGCTGGTGAATCTTTACCACATATATTTACAGAACCATTATGGGCTTTTTCAGGCCATTTAGGAGGTTCGGGAGCAACTTTAGGTTTAACATTATTAATGCTTAGAAGTAAATCATCTCATCTAAAGACAGTAGGAAAACTTGGTATTTTGCCCGGATTATTTAATATTAATGAGCCAGTATTATTTGGTGCACCTATAATACTTAATCCGATATTAATGATACCTCTTATAACAGCACCTATGGTTAATAACCTAATTTGTTATACTGCTATGAAGGTAGGGCTAATAGAGAAGGTTTTTGTTCAAGCTCCTTGGACAACTCCTGCTCCTTTAGGGTTAGCACTTTCTACTATGGATTGGAAAGCATTTGTACTAGTGGTATTGTTAATTGTAATTGATATGATAATTTATTATCCATTCTTTAAGTCATATGAAAAGAAATTGTTAGAAGAAGAAAAAGGTGGAGAGTCAATAGCATAAATTAGAAGTTTATACTAAATAGGAGGTACATCTATGGATAAATTGGAACAGTTAGCATTCGAATTAATATCCAATTCAGGTTCTGCTAGAAGCCATTCTTTTGAAGCATTGAAACTTGCAAAAGAAGGGAAAATAGATCAAGCAAATGAAAAAATCGCCATTGCTAGAGAAGAAATACTTAAAGCACATAAAATACAGACACAATTGATTCAGAAGGAAGCAAATGGCGATAAAATTGAAGTTAATATTTTATTTATACATGCTCAAGATCATCTAATGACGTCGATACTAGCTAATGATTTAATACAAGAAATAATATATATGCAAGAGGAAATAAATAATTTCAAAAAGTAAAGGGGGAATTATGATGGGTAAAGGAATAAAAATTGTAACAATAGGTGGAGGTTCAAGTTATACTCCAGAACTCATTGAAGGCTTTATTAAAAGAAAAGACGAAATACCAATAAGGGAAATTTGGTTGGTAGATATTGAGGAAGGGAAAGAAAAACTAGAGGTAGTTGGAGATTTAGCTAAACGCATGGTAAAAGATGCAGGTTTAGATTGGAAAGTATATTTAACACTGGATAGACAGGAAGCTTTAAAAGACGCAGATTTTGTAACAACTCAATTTAGAGTTGGTATGCTAGATGCAAGGATTAAAGATGAAAGGATACCTTTAAGCTATGGAATTTTAGGACAGGAAACGAATGGGGCAGGTGGAATGTTTAAAGCTTTTAGAACTATACCAGTTGTTTTGGAAATAATTGAAGAAATGAAAGAGCTATGTCCAGATGCGTGGCTAATTAATTTTGCTAATCCATCAGGTATGATTACGGAAGCAGTATTGAGATATGGTAGTTTTGATAAAGTAGTGGGATTATGTAATGTGCCAATTATTCATATGATGAGAGAATCGGAGTTGCTTGGTAAAAGACCAGAAGATTTGATATTTTTATTTGGAGGACTAAATCATTTTCATTGGCACAAAGTTTACGATAAGAAAGGCAATGAAATTACTGAAGACATAATGGATTTAATGTTTAAGGAAAATAAACAAGTAGTAGAAAATATTCGTAATATTCCGTTTCTAGAAGAGCAAATTCGTCACTTAGGTATGCTGCCATGTACCTATCATAGGTTTTATTACCTTCAGGATGATATGCTTAAAAATGCAATAGAGTCCTATCAAAAAGGAGAAACGAGGGCAGAAGTAGTTAAAGATGTAGAAAGAGAACTATTTGAACTATATAAAGACTCAGATCTTAAGGAAAAACCAGAACAGCTTTCAAAACGTGGTGGTGCACATTATTCAGATGCAGCCTGTGAAACAATAAGCTCTATTTACAACGATAAGCAGAATATAATGGTTGTTAGTACAAGAAACAATGGTGCATTGCCAGATTTGCCAGATGATGTTGCAGTAGAAGTAAGTAGCGTCATGACGGCAGCAGGTCCAAAACCAATTGCTTTTGGGAAATTAAATGCTGCAGCAAGAGGCTATCTCCAATTGATGAAGGCAATGGAGGAGTTAACCATTGAGGCAGCAGTTACAGGAGATTATGGTGCAGCCTTGCAAGCATTTACTATCAATCCATTAGTTCCGGCAGGTAATATCGCTAAAAAATTATTAGATGAGATGTTAATAGCGCATAAGGATTATCTACCACAATTCAAGGATTCAATTGAAAAAATAGAAAAGGAAAAAAATAGTTAATAGCATTACAAGCAAAACCATAACTATCAGCTATTTAATTTACAGCATGGTTTATCTTCCATGCTTTTTTTTTGTAAATAATGTAAAGTTGATTGACCATACTAACATGACAATGTATCATACATATAAAGGAAGTTTTATTTAATAATGCAAAAGGAGGCAGAAAATATGAATATTCTAATCAGTGCTTGTTTATTAGGAGTAAATTGTAGGTATGACGGAGGAAGTAAACTTGTAGAAAAAATAGATTCTCTAAAAGATAAATATAACTTAATTCCCATATGCCCAGAAATATTTGGCGGCCTTTCAACTCCAAGGGAGCCTGCAGAGATAATGGGGAATAGGATAACTACTAAAAATGGGAAAGATGTAACCGATAATTATAAAAGAGGAGCAGAGGAAGTATTAAAACTTGCTAAACTCTATAATTGTAAACTGGCTATTTTAAAGGAAAGAAGTCCTTCCTGTGGATATGGCAAAATATATGATGGGACATTTTCTGGTAGATTGACAGATGGCAATGGAATAACTGCAGAACTGTTGACCAAAAATGGGATAGAGGTTATAGGCGAATCAGAAATTAATACTTTTTTAAAAAAGTGAAGATTAATTGAATTACATTTTGAAGAAATAGTGCAGAGCAAATAAGAGTGAGAATGATATTTTAGAGGATTTGCAATATGTATCAATAAGAAAAACAAAACTTGGAGAACTGTGCTGTTGACTTGATCCTTATCATATTTTTAACTAATTTGTAACGAATTTATCTAAATACTGTGATAAAATTTCTACTTGAGGTGATGAGAAATTTGAAAAAAGCTAATCTATATTTAATATTTATATTAATGTGTATAATGATTTTTACCATTCCAGCCCAAGCAGAAAGTAATATAATTAATGTAATTGTGGATGGTATAGCTTTAGATATTGTTACGGTATTGAAGCATAACAGGGTTTTGGTACCTATTGACTCTATTTCAGAGTGTTTAGATTTGGCAGTAGAATTTAATGAAAAAGATATGGTAGTAAATGTGATAAAGGATAATGTGAATATAGAATTTATTTTAAATTCTAATAAGGTTAAATTAAACGAAAAAGAACTAGAATTGGATGTAGAAACTTTTATGAAGGAAGAGGAAATATTTGTACCAGTTAGATTTCTTGCAGAAAGTATAGGAAAAACGGTACAATGGGATGATAAAAATCATAATATAATAATTGGTGTTTTTTCAAAAAAGGCAAAAATTGAGGATACATTTTTGTATTTTAATGAAGAATATGGATATACATTAAGCTTTCCTAATTCGTGGGAAAATGAAACAATAATTGAAACTAAGGATGGAATACTGTATGTATATGACAAGAAATCTGTTGAGAAGTTTATAGAAGATGGACATGAATCCTTTGATCCAGTATTTGAAATAAGGTGCAGTGATTATTCAACAGTAGCTGAATTACCATATAAAGGTAATTATGTGCTTTATTATAGCGATGGAAAATATATCGAAGCATTGTTTGGAAGGGATTTCCAATTTTGTCCTGAAACTCTGGATTCGTATACAAAAATATATAATGAAGTACAAAAGGTATTAGGTTCTTTTAATAAAATTGATGATGATAATGACTTTGTAGAAGATGATAAGAATAATTATAAAAGAGAAATAAGAGTGCTTAACGATATATTAGATAACTATGTACCAGAGAATATTTTTATTGAGAGAGAAATCTTTACCTACAAGGTTCCTGTGCAGAATACTAGTTTTTTATTTTTAAGAAATATGAGAAATGAAGAAGAGATCTCCATAAAGATAGAGGCAGAGTTTGACAAGAATGGCAAATTAATAAGATACCACATTAAAAACTATTGGTATGACTTAGAGGAAAACCCAATAAGTCAAACTAAAGCTTTAGAATTAGCAAAGGACTTTGTTAAAAGATATGTAGATGAAGAGATCGAATTAATAAAGATATCAGATTTATATCCAAGTTTATATGAAGAAGATAAACATGAAACTTATGGTGACAAAGACGGAAATTATATTGTAGTGGTGGATTTGATACATGGATTTGTAGAGTATTTTAGTCTTGTACATGATTAAATTTATCACTAATATGATTATGTTGTTTAAGTAAAATAATAAGCATTGGCAGGCCCCGTTATTAGAAGTAGGAGTTAATAATATGGATAAAAAAGGTATGATAAAACTGATAACATTATTATTTATAATTTATTGTCTAATCCTTTTAATATTGATTATATTTAAATATCCAAGGGTTTTAATTAAGGAAATATTAGTATCTTGGAATTTTGGTTTAGTATATAGAAATATTAGAACAGCAAATTTAATACCATTTAGAACGATTACAAGGGATATATTGACATTTGATAGTTATTATATAAAAGTTTTAATGTACAATATTATCGCTTTTGTACCAATGGGTTTCTTATTACCTATTATATCTAATAAGGGAAAAAATATATATTTTATAACTATCTTTGCAACCACATTCTCATTAATCATAGAAGTTATACAGTTAATAACAGTCTTAGGAGCATTTGATATTGATGATATACTATTAAATACAATTGGTGCTATTATCGGTTTTACATTATACCTAGCTTTTTTAAAAATAAGTAATATTGTATTTAAATGAATTATAAAACATCTATATACCTAATTAGTAGGAAGAGGCATAGATTTATCAAATGAAATAGGTTACCCTTATCTGAAAATTTGAATATTGTTGTATATGGCAAAAAAAGTCCATGGAAGTCTATCGATTAATATTTGACGGATGATGGAGGAGAAGCAATTTTTCCAAAGAGATATAGTTGCTGTTATTTTTTATAGACAGATATAGTGAGATTAAAGATGCGAAAGATGATACTGATTTATTAAATCGGTATTGTTTCAATTTTACAATTGCTATTTACGATAAAGATAAATCGGATACTTTATTATTGCAATTTGATACATAAATAAGCTACTATATGAATGACCATAGTAAAATCAATTTTTTTATGCTGAAGATTTACCTAAACATAGATATAAATTAAGTTGTAGCAAAATAAGGGATGTATAGAGGAGGTATCAAGGACTATGATTTTTAAGATATTTAAAGGGTTTGAAGATACATACCCTGAAGGAGTAGAAGGAACGGATTCTTGGTATTATGCACAGTTGACTCCATGTTCAGAGGCATATGAAGTACCATGTTTTAAAGGCGAGTACCCAGGTACGAGATTGTATTTTTTTGAATATCCATCTGGCAATGTTTTTGAGCCGATTAAGCAAGAAAAAAATGTATTTTTAGAAAGACCAGTTTATGAATATAAAGATAATTCATTTGGAATAATTCGCTACGATTTTAATAAAGAAGTTATTCAGGTGTTTATTTTTAAACCGGATTGTTCCAGTGTGGAAATTATCACAGAAATGCCCTTTTCAAAGGTGGGAGATATGATAAACCTTCGATTAGAAGTTTCTCCTTTTGTCTTAGTTAAGTATGATATTCAAAATGATACAATTGATTTTTTATGGCCCAAAGAAAAGCATATTCAATTTGAAGAAAATGAGTTCTTAAACTTCCAAAATGATGGGAAAATATACACATCAAAATGGATAGAAGACCCACATTATCGTGAAGAAATAATCATTAGGGATGCTGAAACCGGAGAAATCCTTGAAAGAATGCCTGGATATTTGCGAAGGATGCCAGATGGTTCTGTATGGGTAATGACTAGATAATAAAAAAGCATGGTTAATTTCCATGCTTCTTTTATTTGATAAAATAATGTTTCCAACAATTACTATCTTCAACTATTAATTAATTTTATAACAAACTTTTAAACATAAGTATTTACAATTGGAAATAGATATTTTACAGTGATAAAATTTTATCTGATGTAAAAAAGCGTATGTAGTAAAATCATCTTTTATGTCAAATATTGTAGATGATTTAACTATCAATTAATAATCATTGAATTTTATTTAATGAAATTATAGTCGAAAGGAGAATTTACATGAAAAGAATTCTTTTGCTGTTTTTAGTAGCTGTGCTTATAGTTGGTGCATCTGCAGGTTGTACTAGCAAAGAAGCATCAAATGATAGTGATAATGTAGAATTAGCTAATGAATCTGGAGAAAATAAAGCAGATAAAGCTGATGTGGAAATTCCTGAAATAAATGTTGCTTGGGGGAAAGATTTACATACTGCAAATCCACATATGGCTTTTGAGGCATCAGAACTATTTAAAAATAACCCTGTACACTTAAGACCAATAACTGATAGCAAATTGGAATTGGTTAAAGATGGGGAAGTTATTGCAATTGTGAATTTCATTCTTGGTGGTAGTGGTTCTGAAAATGTAACGCTTATGTCGCAAGGGCATTTGGATGTTGCTTTTAGTTCTAGTACAGCTTTTATGACTGGTATTGACCAAGGTTTAGATTGTAGTATATTATGCCCTATTCAAAGTGGAGGAGTATCTGTAGTTGCAGATATTGATGCTGAATATGATACTTTTGAAGAATTAATTGAGTATGCAAAAAATATAGAAAAACCAATATTAGCTGGCTACCATTCTGCAGTAAGCAGTCCAAGAATTGTATTAGAATATGCATTGAGAGAAGCGGGTCTAAAGGTAACTGAAGATACTTCAGATTTTGAGGCAGATGTAATAATGATAGATTTAAAGGGCCTAAATAATTTAATACCTTCACTAAGCTCCGGACAAGTAGAGCTATGGGCAGGCCCTATTCCTTACCCTCAAAATGCTGAAGCTCAAGGCGTTGGTAAAATTATTTCAACTTTAGATGAATTGCCTGGAGGGAAATGGGTTGACTTCCCATGCTGTACTATTAATGTACACAATGATTTAATAAGGAATCATCCAGAAGTAGTACAAGCTTTGGTTGAAGCTGCTACAGATATTCATAATTTTGCTCAAAACAATAGGGAAGAGACAGCAGAGGTATTGGCTGGATTTGTAGGTCTTGATGAAGAAATACTAAGGAATAATGATACAACATATTCTACAGCAATAACTGATCATTTTATAAATGGTATGCGTGTATATTACGAAGCTATGACCGAGATGGGTAAATTTTCAGGTGAATTTGCAGGAAAGGATTTTGATGAAATCAAAGATATGGTATTTGATTTCTCTTTTAGAGAAAATATATCTGGTAAATAGGGCATAATTCTATAGGAATCAAAGTATTTGGGCTTTAGTCCAAATACTTTGATTATAATTTTGAAGGACATAGAAAGTAGTAAAGTTTTATATAGTTGAGGTTGATTAATATGATAGAGAATAGAATTAGAAGAGTAATATCTTTTGTGTCGCCAACTCTTATTCCTATTCTATTTATAATATTTTGGGAATTATTTGCTAGAAAAGTTGGTAATAATGCTGTTATTCCTCAAGTAACAACAGTAGCTAAACATTTTATAAATATTAATGAAGATGTAATAGGTATAGGAAGTATTCCAAAGAATATCTTATATAGCTTAGTTAGAGTCTTTATTGGATATGCTTTAGCAATTATTGCTGGACTACCCTTGGGATTACTAATGGGATATTCTAGGAGAGTTAAAGGAGCCTTTAATCTATTTATAAGCTTATTTCAACCAGTACCAGCAATTGCATGGAGGCCGCTGGTGTTAGGTTGGTTTGGAGTAACGAGTATTGCTACGTTATTTAACTTAGACTATGGGCCAGCTTATGCAATTATGGACAACTTTAAGTTATCTATGATATTTTTGATATTTTTAAGTGCATTTTTCCCCATTTGGGGGAATACAATGTTTGGAGTAAGCAATGTTCAAGAAGTATTAGTAGAAAGTGCTCAAGTTTTAGGAGCATCAAAAAAAGATATATTTTTTCACATATTGTTGCCTGGTGCAGGGCCTAATATTATTAATGGATTAAAATCTGGATTAACAGCGTCTTGGAGTTGTTTAGTTGCTGCGGAGATGCTTCCAGGTAGTATGAGCGGCCTTGGTTACTTAATTTCTCATGCATATGAACTTACCAGAATGGATTTAATAGTAGCAGGAATAATATGTATTGGAGTTATTGGTGCATTATTTGATGGGATATATAGTTATATATCGAATAAGTATTTTTCATGGCAAAGGCTAGTAAGGTGATGTGAGATGAACAATATAGTTTTTAAACTTAATAATATTGGAAAAGTTTATAATGAAAATGAAAAAAATGAACTGACAGTAATTAAAAATCTTAATTTAGAAATTAAGGAAAATGAATTTTTATGTATAGTAGGACCTTCAGGCTGTGGAAAGTCTACTTTGTTGAGAATTTTAGCAGGTTTGGAATTACCAACTGAAGGAGAAATTTATTATAGAGGTAGAGTACTAAAAAAACCAACCAAAGATATTGGCATGGTATTTCAAAATTACTCACTTATGCCTTGGTTAAGCGTTGAAGAAAATATTGCTTTAGGCTTAAAATTTCAAAGCATATCCAAAGAAAAGCAGAAGAAGATAGTGGACGAATATTTGGAAATGATAGGTTTAACTAAATTTAGGACTTCAAAACCATATGAACTTTCTGGAGGTATGCAACAAAGAGTTGCAATAGCAAGATCACTTGCTAATAATCCAGATGTATTGTTAATGGACGAGCCCTTTGGAGCTTTAGATGCTTATACAAGAATACAGTTACAAAAAGAACTATTGAGAATATGGGAGAAACATAAAAAAACAATAGTTTTTATAACACACAGTGTTGATGAAGCAGTATATTTAGCAGACAGAATAATTCTAATGAGTAAAAATAAAGGGGCTATTGAAGTAGATATCCAAGTAGATATCCCAAGGATAAGAGATAGGGCAAATCCAAGGTATGCTGAATTAAATCAGCAATTATTAGATGCATTAGAGGATTTAAATAAGGTTGAATGAAAGCAGGCTTTAAATTCATACTTATCAAGTAAGAGAAGGGATTAGTTTTGGATAATTATTACTTGAATGTGCTTTTGTGGCTGTTCTGACATACCTTTAATATTTATGAAACTTTCAATTGGAGGAAGCATTTTTTAAAATATGTAAGGATTAGCCACAAAAGTAAAACTCATCTTTCTATAATAAGTAGCAGAATTTATTTATGAAAAAGTAGATGAGGTTACAAACTGAATATTATTGAAAAAAAGTGAGAAAAATAGTAATATCAATGAAAAAGCGTGGCATGGTTGCCATGCTTTTTCATTTGATAAAGTTGAATCATTTCAAAAATATTATTAATTTTTATAAATTAAAGCAGAAAAGGACGATGAAGCATGATAAGGGATAAAAATATTAAGGATAAGATAAAAGAAGCTGTAATAATAGGGCTTCCAATAGTCATAGGATATTTTCCCATAGCAATGGCCTTTGGATTATTATCTAAGAATACATCAATATCTTTTAGGGATACAAATCTATTATCTTTGATTGTTTATGCTGGAGCCAGTCAATTTATGGCTTTAGACTTGATAGGTGCAGGTGCAACGTGGGCTAATATTATCCTGTATTGTGATTAATATATCCTAATAATATAAAAGCAAATATAAGTTTAATATTTCTAATTAAGGATATAATTAAATCGTAAAATGAATAAAGGAGTGAAATCCCATGAAATACAAACTACTTCATACATGTATAAGGGTAATGGATTTGGAAAAATCCCTAAAGTTTTATAAGGAAGCTTTAGGATTCAGAGAAACGAAAAGGATGGACTTTCCTGAAGATGAATTCACTCTAGTCTATCTAACCGATGAAACTGGTAATTATGAGATAGAACTAACTTACAACTATAATCCTGAAAAACCTTACGAAATCGGAAATGGTTTCAGTCACATAGCAGTGGGGGTGGAGGATTTAGAAGCCTCTAGGAAAAGACATAAGGAAATGGGCTATGAGATTACAGAGATTATGGGGTTACCTGATAGGCCCCTTAGATTTTATTTTATTACCGACCCTGATGGATACCAGGTAGAGGTTATAAGGGCTTAAAAATCAAAATAAAATTATATATGGAATGCTTGATAATATACTAGCAAAGTAGTAATATGGAATTAGCAACTGGGCAGGCAGGTATATGTGGCTTGCCTTTTTTTATTCCTGAATTAAATACTAATAAAAATCTCCTAGTAGTAAAAAATCTTAAAATGGTAGAAGATATTTTAAGCAAATAAAATAGGAGGTAGATTATATGGACAAGGTAGCTGTGGTATATAAATCCAAATATGGCAGCACAGAAAGGTATGCTCGATGGATAGTTGAAGAATTAAATGCAGATTTATATGAACATTCTCAAGCTGACCTTAAGAAACTACTAGAATACTCTACTATTATTTATGGAGGAGGGTTGTATGCCGGTGGAATTGCAGGAGTATCGCTAATAACCAGAAATTATAATATTCTAAAGAATAAAAAGATAATAGTCTTTACAGTAGGATTAGTTTCTACAGATAATAAGGAAGTTTTTATTCCAGTCATAGAGAAAAACTTTCCAATCAAGGAAATGAGAGATAATATTAGTTTTTTCCATTTTCGTGGAGGAATTGACTATAAAAAATTAGGAATTATACATAAAACTATGATGGCTATGTTTAAAATTGTGCTTTCAAAAAGGGATTCCAATGAATTGGATTTAGAAAATAAGGAATTCTTAGCTACTTATGGGAAAAAAATAGACTTTTCTGATAGGAATACTATAAAACCTTTAATTCAATTATTCAGATGTTAATGGAAGGAAACAGAAAGAATATACTAGGAGACTTGAGAAAACAGTTAGTTGGAGTATCTGCTTTATTTTATGTATCGAATAGCATGTTTTTTGATCTACCTACACTAGCTGCATAATTGTTTATTATCCAATTTGTGAACTTATTTATTATGCTTTTTATATGTAATAATAGACAAATGGTTTATAAATATGCTTTTCTGCAGCATATAAATAAAAAATACTTAAATTAAACCATATAGTTAATTAAATAACAAATTTTATTTTTAAGGGCTATGCAAACATTTTCTTATTATGATAGAATATAGTTTGATAGTACAATTATTTAAGGAGGACTGATAGTAATGATTATTGGTGTTCCAAAGGAAATTAAGGAACAGGAAAACCGAGTGGCCCTAACACCTGCTGGCGTAGATGCTTTCGTTAGAGCTGGACATAAAGTATTAGTAGAAACAAATGCAGGGATGGGTTCAGGTTTTACAGATGAAGAGTATGCTGCCTTAGGTGCTGAAATCATGCCTGATGCTTCTAAGGTTTGGGAACAGGCGGATATGATATTAAAAGTTAAAGAACCCCTTAAATCAGAATACAAATACTTCAGAAAAGACCTTATAATATTCACTTACTTACATTTGGCTGCAGAAGAAGAATTGACAAAGGCTTTAATGGATTCTGGTGCTGTAGCTATTGCTTATGAGACTGTACAAAATCCAGATGGTTCATTACCATTACTTACCCCTATGAGTGAAGTTGCTGGACGTATGGCAGTTCAACAGGGCTCAATTTATTTAGAAAAGACCCGTGGCGGAAAAGGTGTATTAATTGATGGCGTTCCAGGAGTACCTCCAGCCCATGTAGTTGTTGTTGGTGCTGGTGTAGTTGGTACTGGTGCTATTAGAAGAGCCATTGGCTTGGGTGCTAGAGTTACCGTACTTGATGTTAACGTAAATAGGCTTCGTTATCTAGGCGAAGTATTTATGGGAAGATTAGAAACCTTATATTCCAATAATTATAATATTATGCAAGCTGTTAAAACTGCAGATTTAGTAGTAGGTGCTGTTCTAATTCCTGGGGCTAAAGCGCCAAAATTGATTACAGAGGAAATGGTAAAACAAATGGAACCTGGCAGCGTAATAGTGGATGTGGCCATTGATCAAGGTGGTTGTGTTGAAACTATCGAACATCCAACTACTCATGCTGATCCTATTTTTGAAAAACATGGAGTAATTCACTATGCAGTTGCCAACATACCTGGTGCTGTTCCAAGAACATCTACTTTTGCACTAACCAACGTAACTTTACCTTATGCAGTTAAAATAGCTAATAAGGGTTGGAAACAAGCTTTAATAGATGATGAACCATTAAGAAAAGGCGCTAATGTACTAGATGGAAAGATTGTTTATAAGTCTGTAGCTGATGCTTTCAATATGCCATATACACCTGTAGAGGAAGTATTAGGCATTTAAGATATGATTATAACCCCATCTTAGGGAAACCTAAGGTGGGGTTTATTATTTTGTTGAAATTATCATAAAATAGTAGTTGTTATCTGGATTTTTTGTTAATATAATTATATAAACTAAACCTAAACAAAAGATACATAAAGATAAAGAGGTGAATTTATGAAGGTAAACTGGAATACCAAATATACAACAATAGCGGTTTATGCCTTTATCGTAGTCGTATTAAGCATTATTTTTTATTTGATTGTATCTGAGGTAAGTTTATTTAAGATTCAAGTAAACAAATATTTAAGCATATTCCAACCAATTATAATAGGATTTGTAATGGCTTATATATTCAATTTTATATTAGAATTTTTTGAAACAGTCCTATTATCCAAGATATTTACCGCTGAGAAACACAGAAAGATAAAGAGGATTGTAGGAATCGTATTAACCTATTTAGTTGTTGCTTTATTATTCTACCTATTTTTAAAATTTGTGCTGCCCCAGCTAATATCCTCTATTATGGGATTAGTCAATGATATACCTGGCTACTTTACAGCTATAACCAATAAAATTGGAGAAATTACTAATGATTTCTATATAGGGGAAGAGTACTACGATATTATTCTCGCCAAATGGAATGAGTTTGTTGAATATATATTAAGATTTGCGACTGATTTAGTGCCAAAGCTTGGCTATTTAACTAAGGCAATAATTTCCAGCATATGGAATATAGCGTTGGGGATAATCATTTCCATATATCTATTATTAGACAAGGAAAGGTTTAAGGCTTTAAGCAAAAAGATGATACTTTCCATTTTTTCAGAGAAGAATGCAAATAGAATAATGGTGCTGGTAAATAGAATTGATCATATATTTGGCAGATTTTTAAGCGGCAAGATATTGGATTCATTAATAATAGGGGTGTTGACCTTTATAGTATTGAAAATAGTAAAGATGCCTTACGTTATTTTAGTATCCTTTATAGTTGGAATAACTAATATAATTCCTTTTTTTGGACCTTTTATTGGAGCCATACCTTCCTTCTTCATAATATTTTTTGTTTCACCTGTGAAGGGGTTTTGGTTTTTACTCATAATATTAATAATACAACAGATCGATGGTAATATTATAGGTCCGAAAATATTAGGAGATTCCCTTGGTATTTCAGCATTTTGGATCCTCTTTTCCCTTCTAGTGGCAGGAAAGATATTAGGATTTGTTGGAATGATAATAGGTGTACCGTTATTTGTATTCATTTATTCCATAATAAAGGATATAGTAGAATATAGATTAGAAAAAAAGGAGCTACCTAGGGATACAAAGGAATATTACTAAAATAAACCGTCTATTGGATTGATCCATTAGACGGTTTATTTAATAAATTTGAATCAAAAAGGGTATATTTATATAGAATTTTCCTTAAAGGTATCATAAGGGTTAATAGAAAACCTTTATTAACACAAGATTTTTTCTTTATAAAGGAGGAAGTTAAGTGGAACATAAAAGAATGGATAAGAAATATATTGAGGTTTGGGGAGATACGGTAGACTTAAAGGAGCTGGTCTATGCAAGTATTATAGGTATAGTACTGACTATGGGTATGTTTTTAATTGGAAGAAAAATCTTTCTAAATATGAATAATATTAATCTAGACCTTGTAAATGGATATTCCCTATTATTCGGGGTTCTAGGCTGTATTTTATCAGGTATAATATCTGCCAGACTGTTTAAACCTAAGAGAATAATAGAAGTAAGGCACAGTAAAGAGAATACAGAAGAGGTTATTTCTGCAGCAGGTATGACTGTGGAAGAAGAGATAGAGGCTTTATCCAATATAGATTCCCAAATTATTAAAGAACTTGAAGGGTTAAAGTTGTACGGGTTATTGGCTTTAATTCCAGAGGATTCAAAGAATTATAAGCCAGAATATAGATTTAGGGAGGATATATAGATGACTATAGAATTAATAATACAAGGCTTTGTAGTGGCCTTTTTAGGAGGACTTATATTTTCAATCATAGGCATAATTCCTGGTACTGATGAAACAGCTACTATGGTCCCGATTACATTGGTATTGGTTTTACTGGGCTTAAATCCTTTGGTGTTATTCTCCTGGACCATTGGAGTAATTGTAGCTATGCAAATCACCCATACTATACCAACCTCCATGGCAGCCTTGCCCGGTAGTACCATAGCCGTCCCCATGGTATACTATAGTTCAATTGCAAAAAGGTTAGGAATTCCTCATATAGGAATGAGAAAGATGGCAGCTGGATCATTAATAGGTTCTTTTATTGCACTGCCGATATCAATAATATTTGCATATTTTCTCGCACCCTTAGGAGATGTTGTAAAGCCCTATATTGGACTAATCTTCACTATAGGAGCAATTATAATAGCCTATATGTCAAGTGCTAAATGGGCAGCGATTATTTCACTAATACCATATTCTTTCTTAATACAAGGACTGCAGCGTATAGCTGTGGAAACAGTAGATAAGACTTTATTCATATCCATCTTTATGGGCATAACCATAGGTCCCATGATTTCAGAACTGTTCAATGTATTTGTACCTAAGGTGAGAAGCAAACAAAGGAAAGATAAGCCCAATGAGATTTGGCTTGCTCCCGATATTAAAGAGAATTATGGATATTATCCAAATCCATTAAGATTCTTTACAAGGAAACAGAGAAGAAGCGTAATTCTTGCATCGCTAGTAAGTTCGTGTATGTTTACCTTTTCACCAGTAGGTACCACCGTATTGTTTGGAGAATTAATTTCCGGTAGGAAGAAAGAATTATATGATAAGATAACTACCACTTTAGGGGTACAAGATGCAGTAAGCAATGCCACCTACATTGGAGGTTTGATAATCCCTCTATTAGCCTTTGGACTACCATTAAGTCCTGTAGCCTTAGGGCCAGCAGCCCCCTTATTCAATGCACCACCAGTTTTCACAATAGAGCCTATCCACAACCTTCATAACTATTTAAGCTTTAGGGATTATATTGTTTTTGGTCTTATAGGTATAATTGGTGGTTCTTTATTAGCCTATCCAATATCTATACGAAAGGCCCGAGTTTGGACGGAGATAATGTTAAAAAAAATCAGTCATGAAGCATTAATAGGTTCATTTTTGGGATTAATATTCATGCTTGCATTTTACGAAGCAGGAATAATGGGGATAATAATTGCTTTATCCATTGGATTATTTGGTGGAATACTACACAATCTATTCGATATTCATACTGGAGTTCAATTCATGGCCTATTATGCTTCCAGTTGGATAGTAAGCCAATTAATATCCCTATCTGTGCTGATAAAATAGATAAAGTAGAACTCACTAAAGGAGTTCTACTTTATCTATTTAGAAATCCTATACTTCTTAAGAATATTCCAGTGGAATTCCTGCTACTTTTAGAGAAGGCTTTTTCACAACTTGTTGTCCAACTTTCCCTAACTTGATTACTTGATCTTTTACTATAGTATTCTTTCATTATCTCATCATATTCTTCTATTAATTTGCTATCCTTATGTTCATCGTAATAATCTATTTTATGAATTATGTCCTTTGGCAGCCTTGGTTTTAATTCTGGGCTTTGGTCTGGATATCCTAAGCATAGTAGGAATAATGGTGCAACTAAATTTGGCAATTTAAACATATCATGAACTGCCTTCATATCATTTCTTATACCTCCTACAATAACTCCACCTAATCCTAAACTTTGAGCAGCTATTAAAGCTTTCTGGGTTGCCAATGCTGTATCCATAACAGCTACCGTATATAATTCAGCATTACTAAATATTCCCGGGTCGTCAACCTGGATATACTTTTTACTCCTATGTAAATCAGCACAGAACAACAAAACTACTGGTGCTTCAGCTACCCAAGGCTGGTTTCCAGCTATTTTAGATAAATCTTCTTTTTTCTTCTTATCTCTAACTTCGATTATTGTATAGGTTTGAAGATTATTAGATGTAGGTGCCATCTGCGCACATTCGATTATGGTATCAATCATATTTTTGTCTATATCCTTATCTTTAAATTTCCTAATAGAAACGTGATTTTTAAGCAATTCTATGGTAGTATTGCTAATTGTAATCAACTCCTTTGCAAAATTTTTACACAGTTTCATTATACCCAAATTTAATATGCCCAAACTATTCTGGCTTATTGATGAATTATAATTTTTAATATTATTTCCTTACTTTGGACAATAGGAATAAAATATTGTAAAATATAGATTATATAAATGCTTAAATGGTACATATTGGCTTTAAAGAAGAGCGATTTATACTTTCTCTTGTTAGATATATAGATAAGATTAAGGAAGTAGTATAAGGTTAGGAAGGATATCAATGGAAAAGATAATTATAAACGATGTAGAAATTGAATTGACAAAGAAAAATATAAAGAATCTCTATCTGTCAGTCCATCCTCCCAATGGGGAGGTGAAAATTTCTGCACCAAAATGGATGGATGAGGATGCCATTCGGTTATTTGCCATTTCTAAACTATCTTGGATTAAAAGACATCAGAAAAAATTTAAAGACCAGCAAAAGTTCCCAGAAAAGGAGTATATATCGGGAGAAAAACATCATTTTCTAGGCCAGTGCTACCTATTAAATGTAGTTTATACTAATAAAAGGAATCAAGGGGTGGAGATTAGGAATAAAGAATATATTGATCTATTTGTTAGAGAAAATGCTCCTAAACATATTAGAGAAAGGATTATGACTGAATGGTATCGCAGTGAATTAAAAAAATTGATTTCTCCCTTAATAGAAAAATGGGAGCTAATTATGGGGGTAAAGGTTAATGAATTTGGGGTTAAACGTATGAAAACCCGTTGGGGGACCTGTAATCCTACTGCCAAGAGGGTATGGATTAATTTAGAATTGGTAAAAATGAATCCTAAATGTTTGGAATATGTATTAGTTCATGAGATGGTACACTTATTGGAAAGAGGCCATAATAAAAGATTTATAGCCTATATGGATGAGTTTATTCCCAATTGGAGGACAGTAAAGGAGGAATTAAATAGTTCTGGGTTATAGAGATTATTTAAAGCAGATTGAGTCTGCTTTTTATTTTTGCGTAAAATTTAAAAAATTCGGACGACAATTAGTAAATCGGTTCATTTTAATTCGCCAAGAAATTGAAGTCAATTAGAACACAAGATAACTGAAAATTCAAATAATTGCTAGCAAATCCATTTATATTATCAAGCGCTGTCGGAAAAAAAATCGAGGCCATTAACAGAAAATGACAAATATATTAACAGCTTGTATTTACAATATAAAGAAAGCAACTACAAAAGTACAAGCTGCTATTTTTATGAAGCAATAAATATTGAGAAGAATATTCAAATCGAAAGGAAAGGAGGGGTTTGTATAAACATTAAAGGAGGCAAAATTAAAAGATTTTTAATAGCTTTACTAGTGATCATTTTATTATCTATGTCGACCTTAATAGTTTATGCAGCAGTAAATGATATAACTGGCCATTGGGCCCAGGAAGTAATTCAAAAGTGGTTGGATAAAAGACTAGCCAGTGGATATACCGATGGGACTTTTAGACCTAATAATCCGATTACAAGGGCTGAATTTATGATATTGGTAAACAATGTTTTTGGTTTTACTAATGAGAAGGATATAGCTTTTACCGATGTAAATGAAGGCCAATGGTTTTATGATACGGTAAGAAAAGCCGTAGCGGCAGGATATATAGAGGGTTATAGCGATGGAAGTTTAAAACCAAATAATTCAATTACCAGAGAGGAAGTGGCCACTATTATTGCTAAAATAATGAAGCTAGAATTAAATAGTTCTAAAACGGAGATTTTTGCAGATAAGGAAAAGATTAATTGGAGCAAAGGATATATTGGGGCTGTAGTAAATAAAGGGCTAATGAAAGGCTATCCCGATGGAACTTTTAGGCCGCAGAACAATATAACTCGTGCTGAAGCATTATATGCACTAAACAACATAATGAAAGTGGGAGAATCAGAAGGAATAAAGGTAATTGCCAAGCAAGACTTATTTGGAATTACCTATATGCACGTAATCGTAGATGAAAAAATTAAGCCAATAGAGGTAAGGGCAGATGAGCAAGTTTTAGAATATGATGTAAAGGATGGCAGATGGAAGGGTACTAGGCTAGATCTGGAGATTGGAGATATTATTCAAATAATAATTAAAGGGGAATCTGGGGAAGAAAGATTATTTATTTCAATAAAGGCTATGGAGGAAGATTAAATTATAAATAAAGGGGGGCCTGAAATGAAGAAATTAGGCTTTAAAAGTTTGATATCTATCATACTTATTTTATCTTTAATGATTCCAACGGTAATATTCGCATCTACCAATACTGACGTTACTATTAAAAATGTGTATTTTCAGGATGAAAATGGGAATATGGTGTTTGTTGATTATGCTAGGGCAATTCAAGATGCAATGGATGGCGATTATATTCTTTACAATGCTATCAAAGAATATGTAGGAATCGCAGAGGAAAAAGGTAGACCACTGTTCATCGAAACAAATACCGGGCTAATATTAGATTATAAAACTGCTCTAATAGATAATCTTTTTAGATTTGAAGACATTATAGGGAATTCAAAATATCAAGTAGCAGGACCAATAGCATATACCCATATACTAAAGAAGGTAGACGGAGTGGCTAGAATAGTTGAAGTAGAGGAAGAGGAGGACGAAGAAGCAGTAGACATAGTTAGAATCGACCCTGTAGATGGTATTATAGTTGAGATTGGTACTTCATTAGAAGTGGCTATTTCAAGGCTGCCAAAGAGAACAACTATTTTGGATAGTATAGGTAGAATCCATACTGTAGACCTATACTGGACTATTAAAGACTATAATCCAAATGTTGAAGGTGATTATACAGCAATAGGTACTTTTGAATTACCAGAAGGTATTGAAAATAATAGAGGTTTAGACTTAGAAGTTAGAACAACTGTTACAGTAGAAAAGACAGAAGAAGAGGAGGAATTCCCAGAGGAAGTTGAATCGGTAACGGTTGGAAAGAGTTCCATTACTGAAAAAACTTACGCTAACATAAATATTATGCCTGAGTATGTAGATAAGGTTGAGGGGGTTTATGTGGATGGAAGTCCAGCTACCCAGATAGAAGATGCGCCCTTTCAATGGAGAATCCAGGTAGCAGATGGGACAAATTCAGATGATTTAAAGGGAAAGATAAGGGTTGAGTTAGTAGATGCACCAGTTAAAGATCCACTTATAAGAGCAACTTTCCACCCACATTCAATGTTACCTACCTTTGGTTATGTTACAGTGGTAGTTGAAAATTTAGAAGATGCTTCTAAGTTCTCAGTAGTTTACCATCTTTCAGATAACGAGGATGGGACTCAAAACATAGTTGAAACAACAATATTTAACATAGGCGAGCAAGCTGGATTGATATTTTACGATTCCAATCAATATGATACGGTAGATATTAAAATATATGATGTTGAAGAAAATTTAATTTATACCTTCTATGATGTACACCTTGTGAGAGTAAATTAGTTGCTTTCTGACCCGAGTTTTATTCAGCCCAAGGGAAATCTTCCTTTGGGCTTGTTGACTAAAATATAAAACTAAAAGGGGGAGAAAAATTGAAAAGAACCATTAAACTGTTATCCATCCTGTTAATACTTTCTTTACTTTTACCGGGTTTTACCTTCGCACGAGAATATAAACAGGTAGAATTAAATGATGTGCAAAAGAAACTGTACGATGATATAAATAAAAAATTTAGATCTGAATCTGATGCCAATATAAATATCCCATCTGATGCCCAGTTTTTTAAAGATGAGGATGAGGTTAGGATAATTGTTGAATTAGAATCTGAACCATCCATAGTATATGCAACTAAAAACAAGCTAAGTTATGAAAATTTTAGCTCAGCTAAAAGCATAGAAGCTAAAATTGAAGCAGAACAGGAAGCGGTGAAGAAAGAGATTCAAATCAATAAAGTGGACATGAAGTTTATCCACAGCTTTAAGACAGCCTTTAATGGATTCAGCGGAAAAGTTAAATTTGGCGATATTAAATTAATAGAGAAAATTCCATCAGTTAAAAAGGTATATATAGCTAATGAATATGAAAGGCCAGATCCTGAAATGATTTCTTCTAATGATATGGTTGGTACTAGGGCTACCTGGGAAACAGGATATAAAGGGGAAGGCACTGTAATAGCCATCATCGACAGTGGTATAGATCCAAATCATAGGGATATGAAGCTTAGCGAAGGCATTGATCCTAAACTAACTAGGGAAATTGTTCAAGACTTGATTACAAGCAAAGGATTACTAGGCCGTTACTATACTGAAAAGATTCCTTATGGATATAACTATTATGACTTGAATCATCAAATAAAAGACGTGGGTCCAGCACCTTCAGAACATGGAATGCACGTGGCTGGCATTGCAGGAGCTAATGGAGATGTAGAGAATGGAGGAATAAAAGGAGTTGCTCCAGAGGCTCAATTGCTTGCTATGAAGGTGTTTTCCAATGACCCAGTGTATAGTTCTACTTTTTCCGATATTTACTTACTTGCCATAGATGAAGCGGTAAGGTTAGGAGCAGATGTGCTTAATATGAGTTTGGGTTCACCAGCGGGTTTCTATTTACCAGATTCTGCGGAAGCTGTGGCTTTGAAGAATGCTACTGATAATGGTATAGTTTGCTCAGTATCAGCAGGTAATGCAGGACAATTTACTTGGGGATGGACTGATACCCATTTAGGCTATCCAATTAAGGAAAATCCTGATATAGGAGTAGTAGGGGTTCCAGGATTAAACAAGGATACAATACAAGTGGCTTCCATAGAGAATACAAATCAGCTAGTAAATACATTGACTTATGAGGTGGATGGGGAAGTTCGTACAGCTCCTATATTGGTAGCAGGAAATATAGAACCTTGGAAAGTATTGCAAGGGCCTCAGAAATTCGCAGATGGCGGAGCAGGTCATCCGTCAGAACTGACTCAGGTGGAAGGCAAAGTAGCTTTAATAGTTCGTGGTGGAGATCCTGCACCCTTCGTAGAAAAAATAAAGAATGCACAGGAGGCAGGAGCCATTGGTGTAATAGTTAGAAACCACGAAGCAGGTGGAGAAGGTTTAGTCAATATGCAAACTCCCGATGATGTGAAGATTCCTGCAGTATTTGTAGGCTATAAAGCAGGATTGGAATTATTAGAATTGGAGGAGAAATATGTAACCTTTACCGATGAATTAATATCCGTACCTAATCCGACGGGAGGATTGATGTCCGATTTCACTTCTTGGGGAACTACAGCTTCCTTTGAATTAAAACCAGAAATTACTGCCCCTGGTGGAAAAATCTATTCTACCTTGAATGATGATAGGTATGGTATAGCCAGCGGAACTTCCATGGCAGCACCCCATGTGGCAGGCGGGTCAGCGTTAGTTATGGAATATATTAAAGAACATACTTTATATAGGAACTTACCTTTATCAGAACAATCAAGGCTTACTAAAGTATTGTTGATGAATACTGCTAACATAGTATTAGATGATTATGGGTGTGAGTATTCGCCTAGAAGGCAAGGAGCTGGGCTAATGGATATTTATGGCGCAGTTACTACCCCAGTCCGAGTAGTGGATGCCGATACCAAAGAAGCTAAGGTGGAACTAAAGGATTTTGAATCTACAGCATTTACCATGCGATTTTTAGCTATAAATGATTCAGGTACAGATGCCACCTATAATGTAAATGTAGTGGTATTGAAAGATTATATCTACTCCTATGGAGATGCAGAACTTAATCTACTATCTTCCGATTACATTGATGCCATTGTGGATAGTCCAGATACCATTACTGTTCCCGCCAATGACCAAATAGAATTTGAAGTAAGGGTAGATATTGGATCTGATCCAACCATCTATAGGAATATGTTTGTGGAAGGATTTGTAGTTTTATCGGATGTAAATGGAAATAATCCAAATCTTTCCGTTCCTTATGTTGGATTTTATGGCAATTGGGGAGAACCAAAAATTATAGATGGAATGAGATTTATTGATCCAGTAGATTCATCTTATTTCCAATTATCAGGAATGCTTTATGCAGATCTATTTGGCACTGCATATTACTATAACACACCTAATAGAATCTATATGAGTCCTGGAACGATAGATGGACTCATATTTGGAACCGATAATGTACTACCCTATATGTCGTTCTTAAGAAATGCCGAATTCGTAAATTATAGGATATTAGATGGAGAAGGAAATAATTTAAGGAATTTATATACTAGCCAATATCAAAGAAAGAACCTAATAGATAACGGTAGAAGAAGTCCAACTACCTTGGTTATGGATGCTTGGTGGTTTGGCGATATTAATGGGGAGATAGTCCCAGATGGAGATTATATATATGAAATAGAAGCAAAGATTCACTATGATAATGCGTCAGTACAGTCAAAACAGATTCCAATAATTGTAGATACCGTTGTACCAGAAATAGTGGATCTGGTCTTTGACAGGGAAAACAATAAAGTTAGATTTAAGGTAGTTGAGGAAAGTTCCGGTGTCATGGGATTCTTAGTATATCTAAATGATGAACTATTAGATGAAGAACCAGTATTAATAGATGAAAAGGAATCCTTGTATGAAATAGGCCTAGATAAATTAATAGGAGTTAATGAGGTAGAAGTAGTCGTAATTGATAAAGCATTTAATATAGGTTCTGGAAGTATAACCATAGCTGTTGATAATGAACATCCATATATTTTCTTATTGAAACCATTATTACTCGAGACATTTACAGATAATAATGTACTATTTGAAGGTTATGTGGCAAACTTCCATCTACTAGACAAAGTCCTTGTAGATGGTCAAGAAGCTGAAATTGAGTATGTAGAAAATGCAACTATCACCAACCCAGAAGATCCAACTCAGTTATTGTATAAAGGTCCTGCATATAAGTTTAAAAAGGTGTTGGTATTAGAAGACGGCTATCATGAAATAAAAGTAGAAGCCATATCCAAATCAGGAACCAATGGTGGCATTGCAAGAATGTTCTATGTTGATACAAAAGCTCCAGAGTTGGAAGTAGTTGTTACCAACATAGATACAGAAGATTTAAAGGCAGAGCTTAATATTAGGATGTTTGATGAACTTGGAAACTTTGTATTATATCTAGGTGATAGTGAAATTTACAGATACGAATACCCATTATTAAAGGTGGAGCCTACGGAGATGATCACTGATTATACCGTAAATCTTAAAGAAGGAGAAAATGTATTTAATTTCACTCTAGTAGACCTAGGAGGTCATGAAACGAAGGTTCAATTGGCAATTGACCCTACTAACCTTATTTCAAATGTTCAACCATCTGAAGATGTAATATTAAAGGCTGGAGACACATTAAATATCAGTTTCAATGCTCCTAGTGGAGGGAAAGGATATTATAAGATAATGCTGCCATTTGGATTAGAAAACTCATTGGGAACTCCTATGGTTGAGGAAAAAGGCCTATATTCAGGGACTTGGATTGTACCGGAAGGATTAGCAGTTTCTAACCTAACGGTAGAAGTAGTATATGTAGACATTAATGAAAGAACTCATTCTAAGATGGCAGAGGGTAAAATTACTGTTGTAAGAGACTTGCGTGATTTACCAGGAGATACGACAATAGTAGGTGATGAGGCATACCATGTGGATTATCTGAATAGCAATCCAAAAGCACAAAGAAGGTTAATAGAATGGATCAATGGTGGGAAGGAAGTTTACATTAAGCCTGTTGATGGCAGAATGGTTAATTTACAAGGAAAGGATGTAAGCATAGAAGTATTACCAGAAAGGATAATCTACTACGATGTTAAGGGCAATATCACCTATTATGAAAAATAATTTCCAGAGAAAATTAAATAGGTCCTCTTTTATTGGAGGACCTATTTAGTAAATATTCCAAAGGCTAAAGGTTGGTTTAGCCAGGAGGATAAAAAATAAAGGGGGTATTGGCGAATGCCGAAGAACAGAAGAACTGTAAAGATATTGTCCCTGCTTATTGCCATGATTTTGGTATTGGGCAATGTGACATCTTTAGTCCATGCAAAAGAACAAAATTTATCTACAGTCAAGGAGGATTTAAAACTAGAAGCAGCAAATAAGGTGACTAAGGAAGTAAGGGAAGACTTTAAAAAGGGAGATCTAGTTGAAGTATTGGTGTATATGAAAGATCAGGCTGATGTGATGAATGTGGCTAAGGCTACAGAAGTTTCATTGTTATCTAAGATGACTCCTTATAGCACAAAGATGGAAGTAAGAAAAGCGGTTACGGAAGCTCTAAGGGATAAAGCAGATATGACTCAATCCAAATTAATCAAATATTTAGAACAGGAAAAGGAAAAGGGTAATGTAGAAGAATTTAAATCATTCCATATTGTGAACATGGTATTTGTAAAAGCCACACCAGAAGTAGTAGAGAATATTTCCTTCATGAATGAAGTAGGAAAGATTTACAAAAATAAAATTCATAAGCTAGAGTATATTAAGGAAACTAGAGCAGATGGAAAAATCAATCTAGATTACACAGAACCTCAATGGAATATAATAAGAGTTGGTGCAGATCAGGTTTGGAATATGGGAATTGATGGTACAGGTACTGTAGTAGGTTTAATAGATTCAGGAGCGGATTGGACTCATCCAGCCCTTCGTAATAAATGGAGGGGATATGACCCTAATACAGGTAAAGTAGTAGAGCCAGAGAAGAGCTGGATAGACCTACAATACAGAGCTAGTTTACCAGAGGATTCAGATACCCATGGAACTCACGTATTGGGTACCATATTAGGACGAGAACCAAATGGCTCTAATCCAATAGGGGTAGCACCTGGGGCCAGATGGATAGCTGCCAGGGTATTCGATAGATCTGGATATACAACGGATCGAATTTTGCTTGATGCAGCCGAATGGATGCTACATCCAGGTGGAGATCCAACTGCAGCTCCAGATGTAGTGAACAATTCCTGGGGAGGACCAGGAGGGATTGACGACTGGTACAGGGATGCTGTAAGAGCATGGCGCGCAGCTAAAATATTCCCAGTATTTTCAGCAGGGAATCAAAGACCTGGAGAACCATTGCCATGGCCAGGTTCAATTTCAAATCCAGCAAATTATCCCGAATCCTATGCAGTAGCAGCAGTAGATAGATATGATAAAAGGGCAAGCTTCTCTAAATTAGGACCATCTCCTTATGATGAAATTTTGATTAAACCAAATATATCTGCTCCGGGAGTAAATATTTATTCATCTATACCAGGAGGATACACTGGAGGTTATTCGGGAACATCTATGTCAGCTCCACATGTTAGTGGAACGGTGGCTCTATTATTATCTGCAAACAATTCATTGAATTTAGGGGATATTGAAAACATCTTAGCTAATACAGCAGACCCACTAACAGACAATACCTATCGCAAGTCGCCTAACTTTGGATATGGATATGGTATGGTAAATGCTTTCAAAGCTGTATCTGAAGTGGTAACAGGAATAGGAGTAGTAGAAGGTAAAGTATTAAAAGAAGGTGAAGATTTAGAAGATGTAAGTATTATCCACGAACAGGAAATTACTGAAGCTTTTGTTGGTTCTGAGATAGAAATAGAAGCTCGATTAATAGACGATGTAGCTGTAACAGAAGCAGAACTATTGGTGAAACCTGCAGGCAAATCCTATTGGTTCATGATACCAATGAATAGGATATCAGGTGACCATAAAGATGGAATATATAAAGGGATAATAAGTTCTGACATGTTGATAGGTGATAGCATAACATACAAGATAAAGGCTGTAGATTATGCTGGAGTAGCAGTAGTATCCGAGGATTATGGAATAGATATAAGATTTGGAGTAGTTCCAGATGAATACGTCCAAGGATTTGAAAAGAACGCATTAGGCTGGAAGTTTAATGGTAGCTGGCAATGGGGTAAAGCCACAGGTTCAGACCCAACACCCTATGAGGGAGAAGGTCTAGCGGGTACAGTCTTGGGTGGAAATTATAGTAACAATGCAGATGATTGGTTAATTACTCCTCCAATAGATTTAAGGGATACTTCTCTGCCATCTGCGTCCTTAAGATTTCATCACTGGTATCGATTGGAAAATAATTATGATAAAGGCTATGTATATGTATCTAACGACTATGGTGAGAACTGGAATCAAGTTACCACTATTACTGGATCTTCCGCTAGCTGGAAGGAGCTAGTTATAAATCTAAATGATTATATTGGATCCACAAATCCAGTGTTTGTAGGATTCAGGCTTACAAGTGATGGTTCATCAAATTATGAGGGCTGGTACATTGACAATGTGAGATTATTAGGTCCCGATTCAGAAGCTCCTCAAGTTCCAACAGATTTCAAAGCTAAAGCAGGCATGGCAGGTATTGAATTGACATGGATTCCTTCTCCAGATGGAGATATGTCTCACTATAATGTTTATAGGGCAGAAGAAGCTGATGGGGAATATGTAAAAATAGGAGAAACTGTTGCAACTACCTATTTGGATATGGATGTAGTTGGAAATAAGACCTATTACTATAAGATCAATGCAGAAGATACCTCGGGCAATGTTAGCGATTTTACTGGAGCAGTACAAGCTACTGCTCTAGAAATTACCATATTATATAGCTCAGATTTTGAAGAAGATGATGGCGGATTTGTTATAGGCGGAACTAATAGCTGTTGGGAGTGGGGAATACCAACATCTGGACCAAATTCAGCAGCATCTGGTGAAAAGGTATGGGCTACCAATCTTTCAGGGGATTATTATACTAATAGTGATGCTTATATAGAAAGTCCAGAAATAGTTATTCCAGAAGATCAAATGCCATATTTATCCTTCAAACATTGGTATCATACTGAGAACAACTATGATTACGGCTATGTCCAAATTTCAAAGGATGATGGAGCTACTTGGACCAATTTAACAGGTAAGATTACCAACGTAAGCAATGGCTGGGTAGCAGAAGAAATACCGTTAACAGAATACCGGGGCGATACTATAAAGATTAGATTCAAATTCTACTCGGATTATTCAATAGTCCGCAGTGGTTGGTATATAGACGATGTAATCGTATCAGGAGTAAATTATGAACCTCCAACTGAAGAAGTGATTGCCTATGATGATGGAATAGCAGACGATGCTTTGGTATTGGTTTCAGCGGGTAATGGCTGTGCGGTAAGATTTACTCCAAGTCAAAATGGGAAATTGATGGGAGCAAGCATTTACTTATGGGATGATGATTGGCCAACACCTGGTGGCAATAGATTAGGCTTTGAAGTTTATGAAGTCAATGATGATGGAAGTATATCCAAGTTTGGAGAAACATTGTACATTGATAATTTAATTAGGGGAGATTGGAACTATATAGACCTCTCGAATTATGACTTCTTTACAGATAAGGATTTCTTTATTTCCACAATGCAAGATACTATAGGAGATTATGTACCCGGCACTGGATTAGATACCAATTCTCTTCATGGAAATAGAGCTTATTTAAACGTTGGTGGAGAAATGTACCCACTTGCTGATGAAGGATTTGAAGGAGTATTCATGATTAGGGCTCATATAGACTATACTCAAACTCCATCAGAGACTGGTAAAGTTAAAACTGTTAAAGCGATTTCAAGGAATGCATCCAAATCGGTTGAAAGCAATAATAAAGGCATAATGAATGTTTTTTCAAAGGAATTGGTTAAAGAAGTAGATCCAAGCTTTAGAATTGGAAGTAGAGTATCGTCTGTAATTAAGCATGAGAAAGTAGAAGATAAAGTTATAAACAAAATACCACAGGCTAGAGGTGGAGGAATTCCAATAGAGGATGCAGTAGTAACGGTACTAGAAACTGGAAAGAGCATAAAAGTCGATCCTATAACTGGCGAGTTTTCCATGAGATTACCAACAGGGCAATATACTCTAAGGGCAGAAGCCTATGGGTACTATTCACAGGATAGCCAAATGACGGTAGTAGAAGATGAAATAGCAAGGCAAACCTTCATTCTAGAGGAAAAGCCAAGAGGAAGTATAACTGGTAGGGTAATAGATAGATATTACAAAAATCCTGCTTCCTATGCATTGATAAGAGTTGTTGAGGATCCTAGGATAGAAAAGGTAGCTGCAGATGAAGATGGGTACTTTACAATACCAGATGTACTAGTAGGTACCTATACCCTAAAGGTAGTAGCTGATGGATTTACATCAGGAGAATTTACAGTAACAGTTGAAGCAGACCAAGTAACTGAAGTGGAATTAGGTTTACAAAGATTTGTCGGATATGATGATGAAATAGCTTATGATGATGGTACAGCAGAAAATGCTTTGGTATTAAACAATGCACCAAATGGATTGGCAGTAAGATTCACCCCGTCCCAGTATGGAAAGGTTAAGGGAGTAAATATATTCTTCTGGGGTAATGACTGGCCAACGCCAGGAGGCAATAGAATAGGGTTTGCCATATACGATATAAATGAGAATGGAGAGCCAATTAAAGTTGGAGACACCATATTTGTAGATGATGTGGTAAGGGGACAATGGAACTATATAGACCTATCTAGCATCGGATTTTCTACAGATAGGGATTACTTCATATCGACAATACAGGATCAAGCAGGTAGTTACTGTCCAGGAACGGGAGTAGATACCAGCTCACCTCATGGAGATAGGTCCTATATGAACATAGATGGAGAATTCCAGCTTATATCCAGTGAAGGGGTAGAAGGAGCTCTAATGATAAGAGCTATAATGGAATACTCTGTATCAACACCAGTAATAACCAATTTAGAGGAGATTAACTACACTAATAAAGATAGTATAACAGTAGAAGGAATGTTATCATCAGAAGGAAAGATAAACATATATGTGAATGATGAAAAGGTAGCAAGCAGCAACACAGAGAACAATCGATTTGCAATAGAAGTGGAACTACCACTGGAAAGCAACCAAATTATGGCGACAGCTGAAATGGATGGAATAGAAACTGAACCATCTAAGCTGGTAACAGTAATAAAAGACAAGGTAGTACCAGTATTAGAAGTAGTTGAACCGGAAGATAATAAGAAGATTAATGCAGAAGTAGTCCATATAAGGGGAAATGTCCGAGATAATATAGGAATTAAAAAATTATTGATAAATGATAAAGAAATAACAATAGATGAAGATGGCAACTTCCATGAAAGATCACTAGTAGAACAAGGTGAAAATATAATAGTTGTGAAAGCGGTGGATTTAGCTGGAAATGAAACTGTAGTTGAAAGAAGAGTAATAGTAGATTTGGGATTGCCTGTTATTACAAATATAGAACCATCTGAAGATATAGAATTGATGGCTGGGGATGTACTAACCGTAAGCTTCAATGCACCAACAGGAGGTTCTGGATACTTTAGGCTATTGCTGCCAACATTAAGCATGACCGAAACCACAGGAATACCAATGATAGAAGTAGATGGACTATATACTGGAACTTGGACTATACCTGAGGGAGTAATTGCCAAAGGAATAGAAATCCAAGTAGTCTATATTAGCCCCTTTGGAACTGAGGTGACAGCAATAGCTGAAGGTAAGCTGAACATTATACCAGAGCCAGAAGAAATAACTATCACAAATATAGAGCCATCAGAAGATGTGGAATTAAAAGCTGGAGATGTACTAACTGTAAGCTTCAATGCACCAATAGGAGGTTCTGGATACTTTAGACTATTAGTACCATCTTTGAATACAGCCGAAGATATTGGCATACCGATGGTGGAAGAGAATGGATTATATACTGGTACCTGGACTGTGCCAGAAGGTGTAGTTGCTAAGGACTTACAGGTAGAAGTAATATACATTAGTAGCGAGGGTATTAGGATAAATGGAATAGCTGAAGGAAGGGTAACTATACTAGGAAATATGGGAGATCTTCCAAACAACTCAGTAATTGCAGACAATAATGCATATGATAGTGATTATCTAAATAGTAATGCTGAAGCCCAATTAGTCTTAATAGAATGGTTAAATGCAGGCAATGAAACATATATGAAAGTTGATGGGAATATAGTAAATGAATATGGTGAGATAGTAGGAGAAGGGGTGCTGCCTAATACTATAATCTATTATGATAGGGATGGTAATACTAAAGTCTATATAAAATAAATAGGTAACCAAGGTGGAGTTTTCCACCTTGGTTTTTTCGTATTATATAGTTTTTATTTTATCCATTTTGTAGTATCATATTATTAGTTTATAATAATTTAAGAGGGGTAATAGGATGACTAGCTATTTGAAATCCAGTTATATTTTAGAAGACAAAATTACAATTGAAGGAATTCCAGCGATTTTATTTAGACCTAAAGAGTGGGAAAAACCACTGCCAACAGTTATCCTTTACCATGGCTGGAGTTCAAATAAGGAATTGCAGAGGATGAGGGGTTTCATTCTATCTACAGTAGGCTATCAGGTAATAATTCCTGATGCTATCCACCATGGAGAAAGGGGAGCATTATCAAAATACGATTTAGAAGATGCAAAACAATATTTTTGGGATACGATACTAACCAATATCAAGGAATCTAATACCATAATAGACCAAATAATATCTAAGTATGACGCAGATCCAAACAGGATTGGAGTCTTAGGCCATTCCATGGGAGGATTTACTGCGGCTGGAATATTTACTCATAATCCCAATGTAAAGGCTTCAGTAATATTCAATGGTTCCTGTGGATGGGAGAATTTCAACAAATGGTTAAGAAAAAACCATGAAATATCCAATGCTTTTGAGTTTAAAGAGATAGATCAAGTGAAAAGATTAGATCCGCAAAACAATCTGAATCTATTGATAGATAGACCTATTCTGTTATTACATGGAGATAGGGATAATGTAGTACCCATTGAAAGCCAGCGCATTTTCTATCATAAAATTAGACATAAATACAGTTATCGCGATAGGATAAAATTAATAGAATATCCAAATCTAAACCATTTTGTTACTACCAATATGATGGAGGAGTGTATTGCATGGTTTGATAGATTTTTATAGGGAGATTTTAATCTCCCTATAAAAATCTATATCATGGTTTCGGTTATGGCCCTTGAAGTTATTGCATTGTGTTTAGATACTTTTTCACTAACTTCTCTATAGACGGCATGGTACAGAATATCTAAAATGGACATTTGAGCAATTTTAGATGAAAAATTACCTCCTTGCAGCGGGTCTTCCTTTGCTCCGTGTAGTAATGTGATATCAGCAATTTTTGTTATTGGAGAATTAGCATGGTGGGTTATGCATAAAATCTTTGCGCCAGCTTTTTTTGCTATATTTAAAACTTTATTAGTATCTTTGGAGCTGCCCGAAAAGGAGATACCTATAGCTAAATCTTTTTCATTTAACAATGCTGCATACATCATCTGAGCATGTAATTCGATATGACAGCTTACACTAAAGCCTATTCTCATAAACTTTAATGCCACATCTAAGCCCGTTAGTGCTGAAGCACCTACCCCAAATATTGCAATCCTATTGGCATTTATAACCGCATCTTTAGCTTGTGAAAGCTCTTCAAAATCTATTAATTCAAGGGTTTCTTCTAAAATTCCCATATCATATCCAATAACTTTCTTTGCCAGCTCTTCTAAAGAATCTTCCTTAGTAATCTTGAAATCATCAATATTATTATTCAACTCTTTACTAGTAATGTCTTGTACTAAGGAAAGTTTAAAATCTTGGTAAGTATTAAATCCCAATTTCTTACAGAATCTTAATACAGTAGTATCCCCTACTGATGAATTGGTTGATACTTCTGATATAGGCATATAAACCACATCCTGGGGATTTGCCAATATAAAGTCTGCTACCTTTTTTTCCGATTTGGTTAAGGAATTATAAGTACTTTTTATAAAAGACAGAACAGATATAACTTCATTCATGATTATCACCTTTCTAATAGTCTGATTATATTATATCATAAAAGAAATGGAACAACACTCCAAAAAAAGATAAAAAAATGGTGGACAAATCCAACTTTCTGTAATATTATATACTTAAGAAATAGGAAGGAAGTGAATTGATGAACAAAGATGAAATTTTGCAACGCATTAAAGGGGGATTAATAGTATCTTGTCAAGCTCTAGAAGAAGAACCTCTTCATAGCTCTTACATAATGTCCAAAATGGCCTATGCAGCCATGCTTGGTGGAGCTGTAGGAATTAGAGCAAATAGTGGGCAGGACATTAGAGCTATAAAGGAAACTGTAGATCTTCCGATAATTGGAATATCAAAGGTAGTCTACGGAGATTGTCCCGTTTTTATAACTCCAACTATAAGAGAAGTAAAAGAAGTTGTTGAAGCAGGAGCTCATATCGTAGCCCTTGATGCCACTGACAGACTAAGACCTGATAGGCTTACACTAGGAGAATTTGTCAATGAGATAAGAAAACAATTTCCCAACATTATATTGATGGGAGATGTTTCTAAACTCTCGGAAGGTATCGAGTGCGAAAAACTTGGTTTCGATTTAATTGGAACTACTTTAAGTGGATACACTGAAGATACAAAAGGGAAAAAATTACCCGATTTTACGTTAATGAAAGAATTAAATGAAAAACTCAGTACCCCTATAATTGCAGAAGGGGGTATTTGGACACCTGAGGACCTTAAAAGAGCTTTTGATACTGGAGTATATGCAGCAGTAGTTGGTACTGCTATAACTAGACCAATGGAAATTACTAAAAGGTTTGTAAAAGCAATAAATAATTTTGATTAAATTAATATAAAGGAGGTCTTTATATGTTTGAAAAACTTCAGCGTTTAGGTAAAGCATTTATGATTCCCATAGCTGTATTACCAATAGCTGGTATTATGCTAGGGGTTGGTGCAGCCTTTACTAATCCATTAATGGTAGAAACTTATGGTTTAACTAAAATACTAGGACAAGGGACTTTTCTTTATTATGTATTAACTGTTATGTCTAATTTGGGTTCAGCAGTTTTCAATAACCTACCATTAATCTTTGCAGTAGGTATTGCTGGAGGATTAGCATTACAGGAAAAAGGAGCAGCAGCTCTTTCAGCAGCAATATCCTTTATAG
Organism: Tepidimicrobium xylanilyticum; assembly: GCF_900106765.1. Taxonomy (NCBI): domain Bacteria; kingdom Bacillati; phylum Bacillota; class Tissierellia; order Tissierellales; family Tepidimicrobiaceae; genus Tepidimicrobium; species Tepidimicrobium xylanilyticum. The sequence continues at coordinate 101,152 of NZ_FNNG01000001.1, read as the reverse complement.
TAATGCACACTGTAATAAGTGTAATATTAGGATTTCAAGGATATACTCCAGAAACCACATCTGTTGATTATTTCATGTCCCAAGGTTTATCAGCTTTGGAAGCAACAAAACAATCTAATGTATTTGGATATGAATTAGGAATATTTACCGTAAAAATAGGAGTATTAGGTGGAATTATAGTAGGGGTTATAGTGTCTATTTTAACTAACAGATATTATGATAAGAAGCTTCCAGATTCTCTATCATTCTTCTCAGGAGTTAGGTTTGTGCCAATAATCTCTGTATTAACAGTTGCATTAGTTGGAGCCATAATACCATTTATATGGCCTACTGTACATCTGGGTATATCAACATTTTCAGAGTTCTTTGGAAGAACTGGTGGAATCGGAATGTTCTTCTATGGGTCTTTGATGAGGTTGTTGAATATTTTTGGACTACATCATGCTATTTATCCATTGTTCTGGTATACACCTCTTGGTGGAGAATTGGAGGTAGCAGGGAAATTAATCCAAGGTGGACAGAATATTTTCTTTGCTCAACTTGCAGATCCTAATACCGTTAGGTTTTCAGCAGAAGCTACCAAATACTTTACAGGTGGTTTCCTACCTATGATGTTTGGTCTACCAGCAGCAGCTTTGGCCATGTATAGAGTAGCTGATGATAAGAATAAAAAAGCAGTAGGAAGCTTGTTATTCTCTGCAGCTCTTACTTCATTCTTAACGGGAATAACTGAGCCTATAGAGTTTACCTTCTTGTTTGTGGCACCTGTACTCTATGGTATACATGCTGTACTTGAAGGTCTATCTTATGCAATTCTCTATGTGTTAGATGTAGCAGTAGGGGTAACTTTCTCAAGAGGTATAATAGACTTTACCCTATTTGGATTGTTACAAGGAAATGCAAAGACAAATTATATTTGGATTCTGATACTTGGTATCCCAACAGCTTTGATTTACTACTATGTATTTAAAATCCTAATAGTTAAATTGGATTTAAAGACTCCTGGTAGAGGAGACAGCGAAGAAGTAAAATTATATACTAGAAAGGATACTTTATTAAAAGAAGTTGATGTATCTAAAGTAATAGAAGCATTAGGGGGTAAGGAAAACTTAGAAGAGGTTGATGCATGTATAACTAGATTAAGGGTTACGGTTAGCGATGTATCTAAAGTGGCAGATTCAGATGTTTGGACTAAAGAGCTTAAGGCTAAGGGAGTATTTAAAAAAGGAAATGGAGTACAGATAGTATATGGTGCTCTTGCTGAAATATTAAAGAATGAAATAAATAAACAGTTATAAAAACGTAGATATCAGTTATAATATACAATGTAATTACCATGACAAGTTAAGATAGTAGCAGCATTCTATCTTAACTTGTTTTTTATATTTTGAAAAAATAGACTATATGGCATTATTTTTAATACTGTATTAATTTTGATATAATTGATAATAGTGAAATCTGCATAAAGTATTATAGATGAAAATATGACAAAAGAGGGATAATATGTGTACAGGTATTAAAATAGATTACGAAGATGGGTGTGTTATGGGAAGGACTATGGATTATGAAGTTCCCTTAAACTATAATGTAATCTACTTACCAAGGAACTACAATTTTTGCAATGATTTAATGGGAAATCCTCTATATTCAAAATATAAGACCTTAGGGGTATGTTTTGAAAATAGAGATCCATTGAAAGATGGAATAAATGAACATGGACTAATGGGCATAACCAATGCCTTTGCTGGATTTAACCTCTATGATAATGAGGTAGAATTTGGGAAAGTTAATATTTCCAGTTTAGATTACTTTACCTATGCCCTTGCAAATTATAAGTCGGTAGCTGAATTGGTTGATGATTTGCCCAATATCCATATATCCACCAAGAACCATAGAGGGGAAAATGTAATATCGCCAGATTTCCATTTCATGTTTGCTGATTTGACTAAGAAATGCGTTGTAATAGAACCTAAGGGGAAGAAACTGGTCTTGTACGAAAATCCATTTGATGTAATGACCAATTCCCCCAGCTTTGAATCCCAGGTTAGGAAGTTAAAGAAGCTGATAGATTTGGATAATCTAGATGAGTTTAACTCTGCTAAAGACCTGCCGGGAGGGTATGACCCTGTTTCCAGATTCATCAAAGCCTTTTACCTAACCAAAACTCATGTTAAACCTAAAAACTATAAGGAGGCCATTGCCTATGCATATAATATAATGGGTGCAATGGCTATGCCCAATGGATTCGTAAAGAATAAAAAGTATAATTATACTACTTATACCAGATATATTTGTGTCTATGATTCAAAACATAAACTGCTAACTGTAAAATCCATGACCAATCCAATAGTCTATAGATTGACATTTGAAGACATAGAAGAGGAGAATAAGAGACAGGCTTTTTTCATTGATTCAGATTTTTTAACCGAAAGGATAAAGTAAAAGGCTCCTTAGATAAAAGTTTATCTAAGGAGTTTAGCATTAAATCTATAGATAAGAATTATGTATGGTATTATAATATTTTTTTTATTTCATCTAATAAATGGAAGATCTTCTCCGATTCTTTATCCATTCTTTTAAGTGCTTCTTCGGCTTCCTTTATATTTCCATTTTCATATGCAATGGTAGCGTCTTTTGCAGCCTCATGTAAAGCCAAATGAGGAATTTCCAATTCCTTAAAAATATCATGGTCTTTATATTTTTCAAAAGCTTTTCCATAATACCATCTTCCAAGTCTACAGTGGTTATAATCTCCAACTTCCTCTGAGTCCAAACTTTGGTAGCCAAGAAGCATATTATATACTCTCCATCTCCAATGTAAGTGGTCAATCTTATAAATATCTATCATTTCTAAATCCGTTAAGCAATATCTATTTTTTAGCAACTCCTTCCTAATTGAATCTATTTTATTGCTTATTTCGTATATGCTTTTACCTGTAGTTTCACAGCTGTTATTTAGCAAATCTGCTTCTTGGGATAAGTCTACTATATGGCTTGTAAAGGTTTCAGTTGCTGCTGTTTGTTCCTCTGTATTTGCTGCCACCTGCATTATGGATTCATTGACATTTTGAATCGAAAAGCTAATTTTTTGAAGGGATTTTAATGCATTATCAACTAATTCTTTTCCTGTATTCAATTGTTCTGATGTTTCATTAACCTTTTCAACGGCTGAATCTACATCCTGCAATAATTTTGCTATGTTTTCCCGTATATCCGATACTGAGTTTTTAGTATGTTCTGCAAGTTTTTTCACTTCTTCTGCAACAACGGTAAAGCCCTTACCTTGATCTCCTGCTCTTGCTGCTTCTATTGCCGCGTTTAGTGCAAGTAAATTAGTTTGGTTGGCAATTTCTTCTACGATTTTTACTATTTCATTTATTACATTAGTTTTTTCTTTTACCTTTTGCATTTGTTCATTTACAGTATTAATCTGTTCAAAAGATTTTTTTACAAATTCTACTGATTCAGATATGTCCTTTATGCCCTTTTCAGAAATTTGGGATGCTTCATTTGAACTCTCGGATACCATCTGGGTCATGTTAGCCACATCTTCTAAGGATGCACTCATCTGTTCACTATGTGCAGACATGGAATGTAAAGCTTTTGTTTGCTGGTGTACGCTGCTAATCATATCCTTTATTGAATCCAGCTTTGTTACCATTTGCAATAAATCATTTATATCCATAATATTTTTTCTTCTGTTTTCACATAATACGTCTATCATTTGGTTCCATTTATCTACTACGCTTTTGTCATCAATAATATTTGTATCTATTTTTGTCATTTTTCCTTCAATAATATCAGATAAAATATTAATGAGAATATCTTTATGTATGTACTCAGTCTTTTTTTCGTCTAATCCTGTGGAATTGGGCTTCTTGGGAAAAAGTTTTAACATATTGCAACCCCCTCAATAATTGGTTATTAAAAGAAATAGGGAAGGAATTAAAGATTTTTAAGGCTATAAACATATTATAACATAATTTTGTGAATATCAGTATATTTTGACAAAATAGGACCATTCCTTCTCAACTAGAGGGAATGGTTTTAATAGATTATTTTAATACTAAATGGATTTTATTGTTAGAAGGATCGGAAGTGATAAATGTATCATTCTCATTAGTTACCTCATAACCTAACTCTTCTAATCTATTTATGGTTTTAATTCTAGTTCCTTGATCTGGAAATTTTATTTGGTAGTATTTCATACCTACGCTGTTTTCATCGGGAGCTGGAATGCCTTTTCCATTCCAAATATTGAAAGCTATATGATGATGGTAAGCACCTGTAGAGGTAAAAGTAGCTTGTTTGGGTATTTTATTAACTATATTGAAACCTAATCCATCTACATAAAACCTTTCTGCTTCATCTAAATCGGATACATGAAGATGTATATGACCTATAATAGTTTCTTTAGGCATACCTTCCCAATTTTCATCCTTTCCTTCATCTATAAGGCTTTGTAAATCTAACCTAGTAGTTATCATTTCAAGAGAATCATCGATCCACTTCCATTTATTAATGGGAGTATCTGTATATATTTCGATGCCATTATCATCAATATCCTGTAAATATATGGCTTCGCTAATCCCATGATGGGATGCACCCATTAAAGGATATCTTATGTTCATTATATGGTTTAAGAATTTTCCAAGTTCCTTCCTATTTGGTAATAGCAATGCAAAATGGTACAATCCTGTTCTTCTCATCTCTTTAGGTTTAACATTTTCTGGTTGTTCCAATACAATTAGTGGATCTACTCCATTTGCTGAAACTAATGCTTTCCTTTCCTTCCTATTGATGTGCTTGAATCCCAATATTTTACTATAGAATTCAATAGAAGCGTCTATATCTTTTACCTTTAAGGATATCATATTAACATATATATTGGGACTCTTATGAAATCTTGACATATTTAAACCACCTTTAAACTTAAATTATTCATCTATATTATACCCAAAGCAATATCCCTAAACCCTTATAGGAGAATTGGAATGATTTTTATTTTTATAATATTAGGTTTTTTTCAAATCTATTTTTTGCTGCCCTAAAGCTTAAGATTTTGCAATTTTCTTTTAATTTCCCAATTAGAATAAATTTCTTGACATGGAGGATAAACTCTGTTAATTTTAAAAGAAAATATTTATTCAATATTTATAAAAAGCGATTATGGGGTAAGGAACTATTATTATTGTGGTATACTATAATTAAATAAATTGAAGGAGGAATTGAAAGTGGAAATTGTAGGAGAAGGCTTAACTTTTGATGATGTTTTGCTATTGCCAGGGAAATCGGACGTATTGCCAAGGGAAACCAAGGTAAACACTTATCTAACTAGAAATATTGAATTAAATATACCATTAATGAGTGCCGGGATGGATACTGTAACAGAGTCTAGAATGGCCATAGCTATTGCCAGAGAAGGTGGAATTGGTATAATTCATAAAAATATGAGTATTGAACAACAAGCTTTAGAAGTAGATCGAGTAAAAAGATCTGAGCACGGTATTATTACAGATCCTTTTCATCTTACCAGATATCATGATGTTTCTGATGCTTTAGAATTAATGGAAAGATATCATATTTCAGGAGTGCCCATAGTAGAAGAGGACGGTATTTTAGTTGGAATCATTACCAATAGGGATATTAGATTTGAAACGGATACTAGTAAAAAAATCGATGAAGTCATGACTAAGGATAATCTTGTAACGGGAACTAAAGAAACTACTATGGAAGAAGCTTTAGAAATTATGAAGCAACATAAGATTGAAAAATTGCCTCTAGTGGATGAAAATTATAAATTGGCTGGATTGATAACGATTAAGGATATTGAAAAGTCTATTGAATATCCAAACTCAGCTAGAGATGAATCGGGAAGGCTGTTGGCAGGAGCTGCAGTAGGAGTAACGCATGATATTATGGATAGAGTTGCTGCGTTAGTAAAGGTTAAAGTAGATGTGGTAGTGGTAGATACTGCTCATGGTCATTCTAAAGGAGTAATCGAAGCGGTAAAGAGGATAAAGTTGGAATATCCCAATCTTCAAGTAATTGCAGGTAATGTGGCTACAGCTGAAGCTACTGTAGAATTGATAAAAGCTGGAGCTGATGCTGTTAAAGTTGGAATTGGGCCTGGTTCAATTTGTACAACTAGAGTCGTAACTGGCGTTGGAGTACCTCAACTAACTGCTATAATGGAATGTGCTAAAGCTGCAAGAGAATATGAAATATCAATTATAGCTGATGGAGGTATTAAGTATTCAGGCGATATTACTAAGGCTTTAGCAGCTGGGGCTAATGTAGTCATGATAGGTTCATTATTTGCTGGAACAGACGAAAGCCCAGGAGAAGAAGAACTATACGAAGGTAGAAGATTTAAAGTATATAGAGGCATGGGCTCCATTGGGGCAATGCAATCGGGAAGTAAGGACAGATATTTCCAAGAAGATACCAAAAAATTAGTACCAGAGGGAGTAGAAGGCCGAGTTCCCTATAGAGGGCCTTTAGGGGATGTAGTATTTCAACTAATTGGTGGTGTAAGATCTGGAATGGGTTATGTTGGAGCCAGAACCATTAAGGAATTGCAAGAAAAAGCCAGATTTATAAAAATAACAGGAGCTTCTCTGATAGAAAATCACCCTCACGATATAAGTATTACAAAGGAAGCACCAAATTACAGCAGAAGATAGGAGGGCTAAATTTGATTTTAATATTGGATTTAGGCTCAAAATTTAGCCGATTTTTAGGTAGAAGAATAAGGGAATCCAAGGTATATTGCGAGATAGTTCCTTATAACTATCCTATGGAAAAGATAAAAGGCAAAAATCCAGAAGGAATTATCATCTCTGGTGAGATGCCAATAGATATAGGTGCAATAAATGGAAGTATATTTGAGCTAGGGGTTCCTGTTCTATCCATTGGATATGGAGCAGATTTATTAGTTCAAACTTTTAGAGGAAGCTCAATAAAACCTAATACTTTTAATTATAAATTTGAAACCATTAATGCAGACAAAGAAAGTTTATTGTTTAATGGATTATATGAAAGCTTGTCTTTATGGTTAGATAAAGAATATGTATTTGACAATATTCCTGAAGGATTTGAAACCATAGGATATATAGATGGGAAGACAGTAGCAATTGAAAACAGGGATAAAAAAATATATGCAGTTATGTTCCATCCAGAAATTGAAACATCTAATGAAGGGAAATATATTATAGATAATTTCCTATTCAAAGTTTGTAATGCTGCTCCAAACTGGAATATGGAAGAATTCATTGAAAACACTATAGAAGAAATAAGGAAAGAAATAGGGGACAGAAAAGCTCTTTGTGCTTTATCTGGTGGGGTGGATTCTTCTGTTGCAGCAGTACTGGTTCATAATGCAATTGGCGATAACCTCATATGTGTATTTGTGGATCATGGATTATTGAGGAAAAATGAAAAGGAACAGGTAGAGAAGGTATTTAGAGACCAATTCCATATGAATCTTATAACTGTTGATGCAAAGGATAGGTTTTTGAAAAAGCTGAAAGGAGTTACCGATCCAGAAAAAAAGAGAAAGATCATCGGAGAGGAATTTATTAGAGTATTTGAAGAAGAACAGAAGAAACTTGATGATATAGGTTACCTTGTTCAAGGAACCATATATCCGGATGTTATAGAATCGGGTTTGAGTGGAGATGTAGCTGTAAAGAGCCACCATAATGTAGGAGGCCTCCCTGATGATTATGATTTTGAATTGGTAGAACCTTTAAGACAATTGTTTAAGGACGAGGTTAGGAAAGTAGGTAGATTATTGGGAATTTCCGAAGAAATAGTGGAAAGGCAGCCCTTCCCAGGGCCAGGATTGGGAGTTAGAGTTTTAGGTGAAGTAACAGAAGAAAAGTTAAACATAGTTAGAGAAGCTGATTATATATTTAGAGACGAAATAAAAAAAGCTAAATGGGATAAAAAGATTTGGCAGTACTTTGCGGTTCTTCCTGATATTAAAACAGTAGGTATAAAAGATGGAGAAAGAACTTATACCTACACTATAGCTTTAAGGGCAATAAATAGTGTAGATGGTATGACAGCTCAATGGGTAAGGCTTCCATTAGAACTATTAGAAAAAATTTCAAATAGAATAACAGAGGAAATACCACAGGTAAATAGGGTGGTATACGATATAACCAATAAACCACCAGCAACAATTGAATGGGAGTAGTGCCTTGAATTGGTACTACTCCTAGGATACTTGACTAGAACTTTTCATCCCATATCAATTAATATAGAAAATTTCCTTTGACAAGGGAATAGTAACATAGTAATATCAAATTAAAGGACTATAAATAGATTACCCTATAAGGGATTAAAACTCTATACAGACTTGCCCAGTAATTGTATATATGCAACCTTTATAGACTACCTATAAGGAATTGATATATTGATATAATTAATAAAACTTTTTGATTATAATTGTTTTTTCATCCGTTATTAGATTACATATAAGGAATCGAAATAATGCAATGTCAGCGATTTTCATAGAATATTAGCTTATCTGTCATTTTTTGTTGAGCTATTCAATACATAGTGACCGAATAAAAGCTATATAATTTGTTTCCTCTTTATTTATTAGTGTTTTTCTATCATATAGAGAACCATTAATAATTTTAGATTTTAAGAAAATAATTGTCGTCGACCTCCAATAGTGCAGAAACCCCTGGAGATCGACGACAAACTTATTTTTTTGAAAAAACATGATAATTTCAATGATTACAGCTAAATCCATATAAAAAATATTACATTATTGTAATAATTAAATCGATTGACAAAAAATGTGAAATTAGGTAATATCAAAGTAAGTAATGAGTTATTAGATTACCTATAAGGAATTGAAACGTAGGCAATTGCTCGAAAACTTGGCTTCTCTACAAAGTTATTAGATTACCTATAAGGAATTGAAACGCGGGGGAGAGTATAGAAGGTAAGTTTATTTCTTATTGTTATTAGATTACCTATAAGGAATTGAAACGTCCAATGTATATTCCCTGGATAACTCCAATTTTAAGTTATTAGATTACCTATAAGGAATTGAAACAGGGGTGGTAAATTGATACGAGCATGGAGAAGATGGGTTATTAGATTACCTATAAGGAATTGAAACATGAATATCTATCTAACATCACTAAACGCTGAAACCCGTTATTAGATTACCTATAAGGAATTGAAACATAGTTACTCTTACCCACCTAGGAAATCTAACATATAGTTATTAGATTACCTATAAGGAATTGAAACGGGACTACAGTAGGTGGCTTTACAAGTGAAACATTAGTTATTAGATTACCTATAAGGAATTGAAACTAAAAGTATATAGTACCTATAGCTTTTCTGAATGATGTGTTATTAGATTACCTATAAGGAATTGAAACCTCATAACTTATCACCCTCCTTAGACAGTAGTGGTAAGTTATTAGATTACCTATAAGGAATTGAAACATAGAATCAATTACTGTTTCAGGCACTTGTTTGTCTAGTTATTAGATTACCTATAAGGAATTGAAACACAATACTTATCAAGCTATGACCCTTACTCATGATAGGTTATTAGATTACCTATAAGGAATTGAAACATAGAATCAATTACTGTTTCAGGCACTTGTTTGTCTAGTTATTAGATTACCTATAAGGAATTGAAACACAATACTTATCAAGCTATGACCCTTACTCATGATAGGTTATTAGATTACCTATAAGGAATTGAAACAAAAAGTCCAACCCTTCAACTTTAATTTGTTTTATTTGTTATTAGATTTACCTATAAGGTATTTGTATTTATGAATTAATGTTTAGTTTTTTTTGATTAACAGTTTTTTATTTTTATTTAAAAAAAGAAAAGTAGCACTGAGTATTTGTGCTACTTTTTGAATTAGATAGAGTTTAAGATAGTCTTCCTATATATTTATGGCAACTGTTTAAATATATTAAATTTCTTTTTTATAACTACTATTTTTACTGCATAACCATTAGAATGTGTAACGATTTTTTTCCTTATAAACAGTGTATCCAACAGATTGGTATAATTGTATATTCTGTGGAATGGACATTTGAACCCTGTACCAAATTTCTGTTATCCTATGTTCTTTGGCGTAATTTTCAAGCCATGATAGAATAGATTTGGCTATTCCTCTTCTTCTTGCTTCAGGACAGACTGAAAGTCGAAAGAAGTATAGAGATTTTTCACCAAATTTAAATCTTACAGTATCATGGGGAACATTTATCAGAAAGTAAAGCAATGCTTTTTTAGAACCATTTCCTAATACGCCTTTTCTATGGAGCTTATAATTTCATTAAGTGTACCTGATGGAACATCAATATTTCTATACTCCTCAAAGACTGATAACATTATTTCATGAATTAAAAGAGCATCTTCTACATTTGCTAATCGAATCACGAAATCCTACCCCTAAATTTTTGTGACGAGTTGTGGATTGATTAATTTTATAATATCTGACTTTAGTATATAAAATATTAATTTGAATGGAAATATTAGCAATGTTATAATTTCAAGTGTTGTCGAACATTGTCATATTTATAAATTACTTAAGTTAGAGAGGAGGAGATTTTTTATTCAATTAAATTTAGTAGTCACCTGGAGTAAAACTGATTCTACCCATAACGTTGAATATATCAAAATGATTAACATAGCAAATGATATATTTATTGATGGAATGAAGACTTAGAAAAGTAATAAAATTGAAAACTAGTTTTATCATTTGGAGGAATAAAATTGATAGAAATCAAAGGATTATCTAAGTTTTATGGAGACATAAAAGTATTAGATGACATAAGTTTAGAAATAAAAGAGGGAGAGATTTATGGACTTGTAGGTAGAAGTGGTGCTGGTAAATCAACTCTTTTGAGATGTATTAATAGATTAGAAGATTTTCAATCAGGAAGTCTTAAAGTTGATGGAGTTGAAGTAAGAGATTTAGAGGGTACTAAATTAAGAGAATTTAGGAAAAATATCGGGATGATTTTTCAGAATTTTTCATTGATGCAACGAAGAAGTGTTTATGAAAATATAGCCCTTCCAATGGAGTGCTGGGGATATAATAAGGATGAAATTGATAAGAGAGTTAGAGAGTTGGCTGAAGTAGTAGAAATTACAGATAAGTTAAGTTCAAAACCTAGGGAACTTAGTGGTGGGCAGCAGCAGAGAGTGGCTATTGCAAGAGCATTATCATTAAATCCTAAAATTCTTCTATCAGATGAAGCAACTTCTGCATTAGACCCTAAGACTACGGACTCAATTTTATCATTATTAAAAAGGATTAATAGAAATCTTGGTATTACAATAGTAATTGTTGCACATCAAATGTCAGTAATAAAACGAGTTTGTGACAAGGTATCAGTGTTGGATCAAGGGAAAATAGCATTGGATGGAAAAGTAGTAGATGTATTTTTACATAAACAAGATGAGATAAGAGAAATTTTTGGGGGAGCAAATAAAATAGCACTTCCAAGTACTGGGATTAATATTAGAATTATTGTCCCTGAAGAGGGGGAATCCAATAGAATAATTTCAAGAATGGCGCAAATATTGAACGTTGCTTTCTCTATCCCTGTCGCTAATATTGAGCAATTTAAAGAACGTACAATGGCACTATTTGTAATAAATGTTGAATGTGAAAACTTTAATAAAGTAGCTGAATTTCTTGATTATCAAAATGTTACTTGGGAGGTTGTAGAAAATGAATAGAGATCCTCTACAACTAATTGTGAAAATTGTAATGCCTGCATTTTTAGATACTTTATATATGGTAGTAATAGCTACTACTATTTCTACTATAATTGGGTTTTTCATTGGAATCATTCTTTATGTGACAGATAAAGATGGACTAAGACCAAATGCGAGCATATATAAGGTTTTAGATGCAGTTGTAAATATGATAAGGTCATTTCCATTTATAATACTTGTTGTTTCAATAATACCAATTACTAGAGCAATAGTTGGAACTTCCATAGGGAAAAATGCAGCGATTGTTCCTTTGGTATTTGCAGGCTCACCTTTTATTGCAAGATTGATTGAAGGTAGTTTAAAAGATGTTGATAAGGGTTTGGTAGAAGTTGGAAAATCTTTTGGGTTATCTCATACTCAAATAATTTTCAAAATCGCAGTTAAAGAAGCTGTTCCTACTATTATAAACAATATAACTTTTGCTACAGTTGCAATTTTAGGTACTACAGCTATGGCTGGTACAGTTGGAGCAGGAGGACTGGGAGCAACAGCAATAACTTATGGTTATCAAAATTTCAATGATACTATAATGTATGGAATAGTAGTTATTTTGATTATCTTAGTACAACTAATTCAATTGGTTGGGTGTAAAATTTATAGGAAAAAAATATAAGGTTTTAGGAGGAAGAAAAAATGAAGAAAGTTATTAAGATTATTTTATTAGCATTGATGAGTTTGATGCTTTTATCAGCTTGTAGTACAAATTCAAAGAAGGTTGATGAAAAAGACAAAGGTGAAAAGAATAAAATAATGTTAGGTGTTAGAGCAGATGGCCTCGATATGGCTGAAGCAATAAGAAAAGATGTTGAAGAAGCTGGGTATGAACTAGAAGTTATTACATTTGAAGATAGTATTCAACCAAATGTTGCACTTGGAGAAGGAGGTATAGATGTGAACTGGTTTCAACATAAGCCATATTTAGATAGTTATAACGCTAGTAATGGGACAGATTTTGTAATGGCAGAACCATACACTCATTACCCTATTTTTGGGATGTATTCTGAAAAATATGATTCAGTAGAAGAGATTCCCGATGGTGCAAAAATAGGTTTATGTAATGACAGAGCAAACCAGACTAGAGGATTACTAATGCTTCAGGATTTAGGATTAATTACATTAGATGAATCTGTTGATGAACCCACTATTTATGATATAGTAGAGAATCCACATGATTTTGAATTTATAGAAGTTGAGATGAGTGTGTTACCTAGATCTCTACCTGATTTAGATGCGATAATACTTGCAGGTGCACATATGAATAATGCAGGATTTGATGCTTCGACCTACATAGCAGAATCTAAAGATGGGCCAAGCTATCCATTAGGATTTGTAACCAGAAAAGAAGATGCTGACGCACAATGGCTAAAGGATTTGGTAGAATGTGCTACTAATAGCGATAGTTTGAGGAATTATTACAAAGAGGAAGGGTCACTTATTCCTTTGTTATAGCAAACGAAAATCTAAAAAGATAGAATGCTGTTGCACCTAATGAAATCATATATTTTGCATAAAACAATATCAGTTCAAATTTTTGAACTGATATTGTTTTATAAAGCAAGTTTATTAACATATATAAATTTTATCAATAAGAATTATTCTGTTATTTACATATTCAATTTTATTAAAAATACCGTTGTGATAAAATTTTAACGGAAGGAAGAAAAATTGAGAACTAGGAACGGGATATAAGAGTGAATGGGGGTATTATTATGGATTATAGTGAACTAAAGCTTAAAATGAAAGAAGTAAAATCAGAAATGACACCATCTGAAAGGATGAAGAAGTATTTAGCAGGGGAAGAAGTAGACCATATTCCATATGGCTTGATTTCATTATATGAGGCCTTGTCTGAAATATACGGATATACTACCAGCCAATTGAACTCTGATTTTAATATATTTGCGGAAATTATTGAGAGAGCGAGAGAAGATTTTGGTTTAGAAGGTGTCAATATAGGCTTAAGACTTCGGGCCATGGGAGCAGCTATGGGGTCAACCCTTAACTATCCAGAGCATGGTATTGATCGTATAGAAGAACATATTTTGCAGGATTACAATGATTGGGACAAAATGGTTGAAATAGACCCATATAATAACAGAGTTTTGACACCAATGCTGGAAAAAGCAGCTAAGGTGAGAGAAAGATTTCCTGACATGTCCATAAGTACAGGTGTTGCAGGTCCAATATCTACTGCAATCGCTATCCGTCCTATTGAGAAAGTTCTAAGAGATACAAGAAAGAATCCAGAGAAACTAAAAGAGTTAATTGCCCTTGCTGTAGATAATTCCTTAAAATGGGTTGAAGCTTTCACTAAAGAATTTGGGCCAGGTATAGTTTCCATATCAGATCCTGTTACATGTACAGATATTTTAAGTCTAAAGCAATTTGAGGAGTTCTCTTTTCCAGAGCTTAAGCGACTTATATTAGGAATTAAAGAGATTACAGGTTTGAAACCTTCTTTACACATTTGTGGACATACTAAAGGTATATGGAATTATTTAAAAGGATTAGAAATATCTTCTTTCAGTGTAGACAACTGTGAAGACCTCGGAGAAACAAGTGAAATTTTAGGAGATACAATGACTATTGTGGGAAATGTTCCACCAGTAGATATTTTAAGAAATGGGACAATTGATGATGTCATAGAAAGTGTGAAAGAATGTATCCAGAAGGCTGCTAAATCACCAAAGGGATATATTATTTCTAGCGGATGCCAAGTGCCTTTAGGGACACCAAAGGAAAACCTAGAAGCATATGTTTATGCAGTAAGAACATATGGCAGAGGCGCTAAAATTGGTGAAATGCCTTTGGGAATGATGTAAAGAATTAATAATTTTCTAGATTAAATTTATTAGAAAATTAGGAGGTATAATAAATGGCAAGATTAAAGGAAGAATTATTAAAAGAATTATCAGATTGTGTTTTTGAAATGGAAGATGAAAAGGTTATAAGTGTAGCACAAGAATATATAGATATCGGATATGATCCGCTAGAAGGTATTACAGAGGGATTAGTTGATGGAATGAATAGGGCTGGAGTAATGTATGAAGAAGAGGAATACTTTATAACTGATTTATTAATCTGTTCAGATGCCATGTATAATGGATTAAATATATTAAGGCCCCATTTACCTCAAAATAAACTTGAAGGAGAAAAGACTTATAAATGTGTCATAGGAGTTGTTGAAGGCGATACCCATGATATAGGGAAGAATCTAGTAAAAATCATGTTGGAAACTGCTGGTTTTGAAATTTATGATTTAGGACGAGATGTACCTTTAAGAAATTTCATTGATAAAGCCAAAGAAGTAGATGCTGACCTTATCTGTTTATCAACTTTAATGACGACTACTATGCCTGGCATGAAAAAAGTAGTTGAGATGCTTAAAGAAGAGAATATGTATGGAAAAGTAAAAGTAATGATAGGCGGTGGCCCTGTATCCCAAGCATACTGCGATAAAATCGAAGCTCATGGTTATTCACCCAATGCAGTAGAAGCTGTTAAACTAGCAAAGTCATTAGTCGGTATGGGTATTCCAGCGAAATAAAAGGAGGTTTTGATATTGAACTCAAGAGAAAGGCTTCTTTCTGCATTGAAGGGAAATAAAGTAGATAGACTACCTTGTATTTGCCCTGGTGGAATGATGAATATGATTATAACTGAATTAATGGAAAGAACAGGGATCATGTGGCCAGATGCTCATATAGATGCGAATAAAATGGCAGACCTTGCAGCAGCTGTATATGAATATGGGATGTTTGAAAACTATGGAGTTCCATTCTGCATGACTATTGAAGCAGAAGCTATGGGTGCAGGTATTGATATGGGTTCAAAAATATTCGAACCCCATGTTGTCGATTATGTTATTGATTCTGTGTCTGAATATAATAAACTAAAGGCATTAGATGTAAATAGTGGAAGGGCTAAGGTAACTATAGATGCCATTTCAATTTTAAATAATAAGGGAGGTGGAGTACCTATAGTTGGAAACCTTTCAGGGCCAATAAGTGTGGCTTCCTCATTAATGGAGCCGGTTACATATTATAAAGAACTAAGAAGGAAAAGAGAAGATTCACATAAATTTATGGAGTTTGTTACAGAGCAAATTATTAAATTTGGCCAAGCTCAAGTAGAAGCAGGAGCAGATTTAATCACTATATCGGATCCTAGTGGTACTGGAGAAATATTGGGGCCTAAATACTTTGAGGAATATGCGGTAAAATATCTCAATATGTTAATAGATGGCATTAGAGAAGTTGATAAAGACTTCCCAATAATTGTTCATATATGTGGTCAAATGCGCAGTGTATATTCTCAAATAAATGAGTTAAAAGCGGATGCCTTTAGCTTTGATGCAGTGGTTAACATAAAGGAAATACGAAAGCATATGGAAGACAAAATTTTAATGGGTAATATAAGTTCATTTGCCCTTCAATCTGCTAATGAAGAAAAGATTAAGAGGATGACAGAAAATTCAATCAATAGTGGTATAAATATTGTTTCGCCAGCTTGTGGACTTGGAACACAATCGCCAATGAAAAATATCCAAGCTATACTAAAAACCGTCAGGGGCGAAAATTGAATAGGGAGGCAAAAATGACTGTAAAAATAGATATTGTTTCTGGCTTTTTAGGAGCAGGGAAAACAACTATGATAAAAAAGCTATTAGGTGGAGAGGTATTAGGAAATGGAATTGCCATAATAGAAAATGAATTTGGAGATATTAGTATAGATTCTAATAGACTAGAGGAATCGGGTATTGAAATAAAAGAAATATCCTCAGGGTGTATTTGTTGTACACTTTCGGGAGATTTTCAAAAAGCAATTAAGGAACTGATTAAGGAACATAATCCCAATAGAATTATAATTGAACCAACTGGTGTAGGAAGATTGACTGACATAATCTCTATAATTAATGTGATTAAAGAATCTGAGGATATTGAATTAAATATGGTCATGACAATAGTGGATGTATTGGAATTTGAAGATTTTATTGATGTTTTTGGGGATTTCTTTATAGATCAAATCCAATATGCAAATATTATTGCTATTAGTAAAACTCAATTAACTGATGAACTTAGAGTTAATAGTGTAATAGGGTCTATTAGGAAAATAAACTCTAATGCTAATATAATTGCCACACCATGGGATGAATTGGAAGCTAGGGATATTTTAGATGTTGTAAAATCAAGTATATTAAATGAGGATACTTGTTTGTATGATGGTCATTGTTGTAATCATGGCCATCATCATGACCATAACCATGAAGATGATTCAGCTAATACTTTTGACTATTATTCTTTTGAAACAATGAAAATATATAGTCATGAAGAGTTAGCTTATATTTTAAGTTCCTTAAAGAATCCAATTTATGGGAAGGTTTTAAGGGCTAAAGGTTTTCTTTTAGATGCTGATAGGAAGTGGGTTGATTTTGATTTTACACCTAGTAATTATGATATTCGAAAAGGAAGAGTGAAAACCATAGGTCAAGTTGCAGTTATAGGAAAGGATTTAAATATAAATTCCATTAGGAATTTATTTGATTAAACTTCTAGAAAGGTTGATAAGATGGCAGATATATTTAAATGTATAGGAAATGAAGTAGAAGCGTTACCTGATAGTGTTTTACAAGGTTTAAATCTCTCCTTTGAAGAATTAAATAGGTATGATTCTAACATTGCTACTTTGTCAAAAACTTTAAAAGAGTATAAAGGTAGTCAATTTTGCAGATTACCCTTTTGTCATACTTTAGAAGCTGAAACCTTTGGATCTAAAGTGGTTTTTGACCATATATATGGTAATAGAATTGGAGAATATGCTATAAATGATATAGATTCAATATGTGATTTAAAGGATTTTGACTTAAAGAAAGGAAGAATTGCCGAAGTTTTAAAGGCTATAAGCATATTAAAGGATGAGGGAGAAAATGTATTTCTTGAAATAACTGGTCCTTTCACCATAGGAACATCAATTATTAATAGTGAACTGTTTTTTAAGGCCATTAGAAAGGATAGAGAAAAGGTTTTAGAATTATTAAAAATAATTGAGGATAATGTAGTGGACTTCATTCTGGAAGGGATAAATTCAGGAGCAGACATAATTTCTTTTGCTGATCCTGCGGGAACTTTAGATATAGTTGGGCCAAAGATTTATAAGGACTTATCTGGGAAATCAGCTTATAATATTTTAAAGAGAGTTGAAGATAAATTAGGTGATTCAATGGTTCATCTATGCGGTAAAACCTCTTCTTCTCTTGAATCTATAGGACTTTTAGAAACTGAAAAGGTAATGGTGGAAGGGCAAGATTATTTTGGAAAGATATTGAACATAAAAAATAAAAGAAAAGATATAAAAATCTTAGGTCATTGGTGCTTAAAAACAAAGGCAATAACTAATGAGTTGACAATTTGCAAACTTATTTAAAAAACGAAAGGAAGTATGCAATGCCAAAAGTAAGTTTTGCTAAAGAAAATATATGTATTGAAGTTGAAAAAAATACAATTTTACTGGATGCTATTAGAAAAGCTAATCTAAACATTGAAACACCTTGTAATGGCATGGGATTTTGCGGAAAATGTAAGGTAATAGCTAAAGGACAATTATCTGAACCAACGGATAGGGAAGAAAAGATTATCAATGGGGAAAAGAATGAACGACTATCATGTATGGCAGAAATTTTAGGTGATGTAGAAGTAGAATTAATAGAAAAACAAAAAGTGTTAAAGACAATTAATAAGGGTTTTAGTATTGACGTAGAAATTGATGGTCCTGTTAAACTAGTAAAGCTTCCTGAGATAAACAGGTTAAGTCCTGTTCCATATGTAGACGATATAGGGTATAAAGTTAGCTCACCAGATTTATATAGAAAGATTGCTTTTATTGAAGAAGGTAGTTTTAAAGAAATTTGGGGTGTAGTTTTTGAGGATAAGCTATTAGATATTTGTACTTATAAGAAGGATATATTAGGCTTAGCCATAGATATTGGAACTACAGGCGTTTCATATTATCTAGTTGATTTATCTAACGGAGAAATAGTTAAGAACCTATCCTCTTTAAATCCTCAGACCCAGTATGGCGGAGATGTACTAACAAGGATTACATATTGTATGGAAAACTCATCAGGCGCTGTTAAACTTCAGGAGTTAATAATAGATGAAATAAATAATTCAATTAATAAAATCGTTGATGATTATTATAGTATTAGTGATATTTATCATATTGCTATTGCGGCAAATACCACAATGATACATTTATTATTGGGAATAAACCCTAGATCATTAGCAGTATCACCATATAGATCAGTATTTTTAGATTGTCAAAGTATTAAAGCAAGGGATATATCAATTAAGGCCAATGATGAAGCATTGCTAACCATAATTCCATCTGCTTCATCCTATGTTGGTGGGGACATAGTATCAGGTATTATGGCTTCAGGTTTTCAAAATAATAAAAAAGCTGTGTATATAGATATTGGTACAAATGGTGAACTTGCAGCATTAAGGGATGGAAAGATAATATGTACTTCTACTGCTGCAGGACCAGCATTGGAAGGTATGAATATTGAGTGTGGATGCCGTGCAGAAGATGGAGCTATAGAAAGATTTGATATTGATGAAGAATATAATATTCATTATTCAACAATAGGAAATTCTAAAGCAATAGGAATTTGTGGTAGTGGCCTTATAGATATAGCTGGAGCATTGGTAAGAAGAGGCATTATAATGAAATCTGGCAGATGGAATAAGGATATACATCCTAAGTTAGCTGAAAGACTAGTGGATAAGAAATTCTATATAACTGATGATGTGTATATTTCTCAAAAGGATATAAGACAAATTCAATTAGCAAAGGGAGCTATAGCAGCTGGTGTAACAATGATGTTAGACCAAATAGGATTAGGTATTGAAGATATACCATTGATTTACATAGCTGGAGCTTTTGGTTATCATATAAATCCAAATAATATAAAGGAAATAGGATTGATACCTAAAGGCTTTAACGGAGATATAAAGTTCTTAGGAAATACTTCACTAGAAGGTGCAAGGCTTGCTTTGATTAATGCTGACTGCTATAAAATGGTGTATGATATAAAGGAAAACATGGAAGTACTAGAGTTGTCCTTAAAAGAGAATTTTCAGGATGTTTTCGTATCTCATCTAAATTTCTAGAATAGGTGGTAAAATGGCGGTAAATAAGTTGAAATGTATCGGTGAGGACGAAAAATCAATAATTGTTGGAATTCTAAAAGATTTAAACTTGCTTTCTGTCATACTATAGAAGCTGAAGCTTTTAGTTAAAAAGTTATTTTTGAACTATAGGCTTGGTAATAGAATTACAGGATATGTAATTAATGATATAAATTTGTTTGAGTATATGGAGTTATATTTTAGAGCCTATAAAAAAGGGTCTTGATATAATCTCCTGTGCAGATTCTGCTGAGCTAATAGATATAGTTGAGTAGAGCTTTTTTAAAGAATTTACTCTAAACTTACACCTGTAAATTCATCATGGTTATTAGAATAGTTGCAAGGATTTCTTTTTTATGATATTCAATATGTAATAACCAATTATTGAAGCTATGTAATTAGCTTCTTTTTTATTTAATAGATTCTTAGTTGAGGGTGTTAAAAAGAAATTACTGGTAGAATTTCTAGTAAACATGGGGTAAAATAGACGTAAAGCAAATGGATAGGTGAACTTTAGTGGATAATAGGTTGATGTCTATATTCAGATACATAATATTTGGGTTGCTGATATTGGGTTTGATAACCTTCGGCAAAAGTGATATAGATGCACGTGGCATAATACTTCTCCTTCTCTTCATCATAAATAGCAATTTAAGGTTTTTTGCTTTTAGAAATAGGAGTGCTTTTGTGTTTATTTCATTAATCTTAGAGATACTTCTATCAAACATTATCTATGAACATTATGGTGGAATAGCTTTATTCTATTTTATACCAAGTATATTTGATGGAGTTTTATACTTAAAGGATAAACGAGCCCTTATTATTGGCTTAATAATATATTTAATCATAATTTTCATGACTAAGGATATAAGCCTTGAAATATTAACTTTGAACATAGGGGTAGTAACCATACTCTTTTTCATATCCTACTATATAAAATATGAATATCGTCAAAAGATAGCTGCAGAAAAGTTATATTTTAGATTAAAGGCTTCAGAGGAAAAGCTTAAAAAGGCAAATATGGAGTTGGAAATGTATGCAGACTCCATAAAGGAATTAACAGCCATGAGGGAAAGAAACAGGATTTCAAGAGAGATTCACGACAGCGTAGGCCATTGTCTTTCTACAATCATAATCCAGTTGGGAGCCATAGGGAAAATGGCTAAAAAAGATGGTGAAATTGCATCTAGTATGGCAGAAAACTTAAGGGAATTTGCTAAAGCTGGACTAGAAGAAATAAGGATGGCTATCAGAGAATTAAAGCCAGTGGAAATGGAAAAATACGAGCCCATAATTGCTATTGAAAACTTGACCAAGCAGTTCAGTAAACTTACAGGTATTGACGTAAATCTAGGATTTTCAAAAGAAACAAAACCTTTAACCAATGAGCAATTCACTGTAGTTTATAGGGTTATGCAGGAATTCCTTTCTAATTCAGTTCGCCATGGGAAGGCAACTAAGGTGAAGGTTTTCATGAACTTTAATGATGACCAGCTCATTATTACCTTAAAGGACAATGGTATAGGTACGGATAACCTTAAAAAGGGAATGGGTTTAACCAATATATGGGAAAGAGTGGGGGAATTAGGTGGAGAAGTTGAGTACAGCACTGCCAAGGGGAAAGGATTCCTATTGAGGGTAGTAATATCTTTGAAAAAGGAATATATAGGTGAGCAATATGAATATAATCAAGGTTTTAATAGTAGATGATGAAAAGCTTATAAGGGAAGGGCTAAAGATAATTCTATCTACCCATGAGGATATAGACGTAGTAGGTATGTGTAGTAATGGACAGGAAGCTCTGGAATTCATAAGAAAGAATAGAGTGGACATAATTTTAATGGATATCAGAATGCCTATATGCGATGGAGTTTTAGGTACTAGAATTATCAAAGAGGAATTTGAGGATATAAAGGTACTTATTCTAACGACCTTTGATGATAGGGAATACATACATGAAGCATTAAAATACGGAGCATCAGGCTATCTTTTAAAGGATAGCTCCTACGATCTCATATATGAAGGAATTAAGGTTGCTGTAAAGGGAAGCTTAGTAGTCCATCCAAAGGTGGCTAATACTATTATATCCAGCGTTTCTAAGGAAGAAGATTATTCCAAAGAAATAGAAAAATACTGTTTAACAGATAGGGAATTAACTATCATAAAGGAGATAGCAAATGGCCTTTCCAATAGGGAAATAGCAGAAAAACTTTATCTATCAGAAGGGACTATTAAAAACAATATAAGCAATATATTAACTAAACTGGATTTAAGGGATAGGACTCAAATTGCTATATTTGCTTTTAAGATTGGATTAGCTAAATAAAGTGACTTTAGTCACTATATTCAGTTACTGAGGATAGTAGTGAAACCTCCTTAAATTTTCTATTATATTAGTAGAAAATTTAAGGAGGTTTTTATATGGGTTTAATTGAAGTAAAAAATATTACTAAGCGTTTTGATGAAAATATAGTTCTTGACAATATAAGCCTATCCATAGATGAAGGGGATATATTTGGATTAATAGGGCCTAATGGAGCGGGAAAATCAACTCTCATTAAGATAATGACAGGGCTATGGGATAGTAATGGTGGAGAAGTGATAATTGACGGATATAGTATTAAAGAGGAACCTTTAAAGGTAAAGGAGCAAATCGGTCTTGTCCCTCAGGAAATTGCCTTATTTGAAGGTATATCCGCTTATGATAATCTGGAGTTTTTTGGCTATCTATATGGTTTAAAGGGGAAATTGCTAAAGAAAAGGATAGATGAGGCATTAGAGTTAGTTGGATTGGAGGAGAAGAGGAAGGAAAAGATGGAAAAATTCTCAGGAGGAATGAAAAGAAGGCTTAACATAGCCTGTGCCCTACTACATGAACCCAGAATCCTTATCATGGATGAGCCTACAGTGGGAATAGACCCCCAATCCAGAAACCACATATTTGAGTTTACAAAGAAAATTAATAAAGAAAACAACACTACAATTATATATACCTCTCATTATATGGAGGAGGTAGAGATGCTCTGCAACAGTATTTTTATCATCGATCAAGGTCAAGAAGTGGCTTATGGAAGTAAAAAGACTATAAAATCCATGATAAGTAATAACGATAGAATTTTATTAGAAGTATTAGATTATAAGGGAGAAATGATACTGGCTATTAAATCCTTAACTGGTGTTAATGAATGTATTGATGAAAATGGATTAATAAAGCTTTTAGTGGATAAGAAGGATTTTAGGTTAGAGCCTCTTTTGAAAGTTATCGAAAGCCATGGTGGGCAAATAAAGAGTATCAATTTTGAAGAGCCATCCTTGGAAGAGGTTTTTTTGGCCTTAACAGGAAGAAGATTAAGGGATTAAAGGGGGGATATAATGAAACTTTTTGCTTTTGTCAAATCGGCATTTAAATCTATTATAAAAAACTTTCTGCCTTTAATTTTTACCTTTTCCATATTCCCTATAATATTGGGATTGGTAACTGGATATTTTAATGAGGACATGTTTGTCCCATCGGCTGATATGCCTGTTATGGCTATAAGCATAATAGATGGGGACAATTCAGAGGAATCGAAAAATCTCATAGCCTTTTTGGAAAGCGATGAGATGAAAAAATTAGTAGAAACAAGGGACGAAGAGGAAGGGGAATATATAATTACCATTCCAAGTGGCTATGGGGATAGCTTTTTAGGTAATGAAAATATACCAATAAAGATAGATGTAACTGATAAAGGTTCTACAAGGCAAGGAAGTGTTCTGGCTGAAATAATTGATAAATTCAACGAGGAAATGTATTTAGGCCTTTGTATTCAAGAGAATATAGAGAGGAAATTTAATTTAGAAGAAAAAGAAACACTTTATCAGAAGATTTATGGCAAATTTTCTAATATATACGGCAATGATTTGATTGAAAATGTTATAGTTACTACAAAGAAGAGTTTAACCAGTTATGAACATTTTTCCATAACATTTTTAAGCTATATGCTTTTTATGGTTATATCATCTTTAACAAATGGAGAATATGTGGTACGGGAAAATGATTTATATTCGAGGATTATGGCAGCACCCATTACAGAAACACAGTACTTTAA
Organism: Tepidimicrobium xylanilyticum; assembly: GCF_900106765.1. Taxonomy (NCBI): domain Bacteria; kingdom Bacillati; phylum Bacillota; class Tissierellia; order Tissierellales; family Tepidimicrobiaceae; genus Tepidimicrobium; species Tepidimicrobium xylanilyticum. The sequence goes on along the minus strand of NZ_FNNG01000001.1, from coordinate 77,099 downwards.
CTATAACTTGGTATCCAGCTATTTGTTTGTATTATTATTCAATTTACTCTATGTATTTGCCTATAGAATATTAGGCTTATCTTTTACAGGTTCTTTTACTCTACTTGTGATGATCCTTATTGTACAAAGCTTGCTAGGTACTATGTTGTCTGCACTGCTATCATTATTTTTAAACAAAAGAATCGCTATTGGAGTTTTGAATATATTAATTATAGTTCAGCTTATTTCTGGTGTTACCTATAGGTCGTTAAGTAAGATAGGAAATGGAATATTAGCTAATATGATTGATAGATATTCGCCAGATGCTTTAATTGTAAATACCTATAAGAATTATCTAATATATGGTGATTTCAATTCAATTAAGACAGGGCTATTATCTATGTTTCTGGTATCTATAATCATATATGCCATAAGCCTATTTGGATTTAAGAGGAAGAGGGGTGTGGCATGGTGAAAATATTAAGATTAACCTATATTAACTTTAAATTATCCATAAAGGACTTTGCAAGCATTTTAACCATGATAATTGCACCATTAGCACTAATATTGGGATTAAACTTTATAGGAAATAAGGGTGGATATGTAGTAGATACTAACATCGCATTTAACATACAGGATAAAGGTGTATATGGCGAAGAGATTCTAAAGGATATGAACATTGGGGATTATATATTTTATGATGAAGAGGATAAAGCCTTGGAGCTTCTTCATAGAAATGAGGTAATAGCAGTATATCAAATTCCTGAAGACTTTACTGAAAAAATTACAAATGGGGAAAAGCCCAATATAAAAGCCTTTAAAAGACAAGAAGGAAACACCACTTTAGCCTTTGAGTTAAGGTTGGAAGAGGAGATAAACAACAAAGTAAAAAGGCAAATATTAATTAAAGAAGGAATTATCAATAATGATGAATTATTAGATTATGGAGCAAAAGCAGAAGTTTATACATCTAAGGGTAGTAAACTTGACAAGGGATTTATATTGGCAATGACAATGTCCATTTATTTTATAATACTTTCATCTAGTGTTATTGGTGAAAAGATGGTAAGCATGAAAAAACAAAATATATTATCAAGGGCAATGTCCACAGCCAATAGGGGCTATGAGATATTAGGGAGCTTATGCTTATCCATTCTAGCATTGCATGTTATTGCAAATTTAATAGTAGTAATCATAAGCAAATTCATAATAAACTTTACTATCCCTAGTTTTTCTATAGTGATAGTCAATATAGTATTAGCAAGCCTATTTTCCATTACTTTTACCATGTTCATGACAAGAATATTTGAAAATCAAGGTGTTGTATCCTTTGTAGCAGTTATATTCAGCATGGCCAACATATTTTTAAGCTTAATAGCCTCAGAGTCCAGTTCTTTTTCTAAAATACCTTTTGCAGTTAGAAACTTAGGGAAATTTACTCCTTTTTATTGGCTGATGGATAGTGTGGAGAATTTAAAACTATTTCCAAATGCACTGGTAGTTTTACTCATGATATTGGCACTTTTCAGTGGTGGAAACTATAAGTTTAAGAATTTTATAAACAAAGCTTAGAAAGTAGCTTACAAGCTACTTTTTTGTTATATAAATTTATAGAATTTTCGTTGGGAGGAAGATGAGAAATTGAATAATTTCAATTTAGAAAATGTTGGGAGATTACTTATAAGAAATTGAAAATTAACTTTTTATGTGAATTTGTCAATCATAAAATAAGAATCCAGAATAGAATTGCTTTTTCCATAAAAAACTGAGTTTTAAATAGTTTTTGAATCGACAAAACAAACCATATTTCAACAAAGGACTTTGCTTTGTTATGTAGAAGTATATATTAAAAAATATATTATTTTTCAAATATCAAAGGAGGTGAAAAAAGTTGTCAAACATTGAAGTTAAAATGATAACTCAAACTCCATTATGTACAGGTGATGCGTTTAGTGAAAGTCATAATTTAAAACCTCAATCTTTATTAGGTTCTTTAAGATTTTGGCTTGAAGTTATTTGCTATGCAGCAGGAGAACTTGATATAAATTGTAAGAATGAAGTAAAGCAAAGTACATTCTTTTCTAAAGTAAATGAAATCCTAGAAAGGCAGGAAATTTCATTACCCGAAGCAAAGAAAGAAGCATTAAAAGAACTTGCTATATCTATTCCATCACAGCTATTTGGGTGTAATGGCTGGGAAGGTTTTGTTAGGATAAAAGAAATTGATTTTTGTAATAAACAGATAGAATTACCTTGTGTCATATATAAAGAAAAGGAAAAACAAGATGGTTGGAAGGAAGAATATCCAGTAATTAAGAATGGAATAAAAAAGTGTCCAGGAAATATTGATAAAGAAAAAGAACATGCATGGTACTTTCCTGACCCCTGTTTATTTGGTGAAGCGAAAATTAAATTAGAATTAGCAGATAAAAAAGTTGGTCAGGATATAATATTTCCACTTTTAAATTTTATTCAAAAATATGGTTTTGTTGGTGGAAAAAACAATTTAGGATTTGGAAGAGTTAAATTTGATTTAGAGAATACTAATCTTTCAGAGAGGACTAATCTATCAGAATTTAATCAATTTAGTTTTTATAATAAAACTGTAAAAATTGATGATGTTATTAAGGAAAAGGAGGAATTTGACCATTTAATTAATGATGATTTAGTAAATGAAAGAAAGATTGGATTTTATAGGCCTGGTTTTTATGAATCTAAAAACAAGGAAAAACCAGAAAAAATATATTTAGATATGATAAAAATACTTCTTAGTGAAAAGAGTAGTTTAAGATATTTATGTAAACGAAAAGCAAAACGACATTTTGTATTTGGGTCTACGGAAAGAGATAAATATGGAGAAATTGAAGGGCCAAATGCTACTAAAATAATACCTTGGATTAATCATGTTGAAGATAATAAATATGAATACGGTTTTATTTCTTTGATTTTACTAGAAAAGTTTCCTAGGGGGTGAAATAGTGAATTTTGAGGTTATATTGGAAGATTTAAATAAAGTAAACATAAATAAAAGCCAAATAAATAATGAGGCTAATCAATATGATGAAATATTTCATTTTCTAAAGTATTCATATAAATACAAAGCTCATAAAGATGCAGATAGGAAAGCAAGAGAAATAAGAGATTTTAATAAATTATTCAGGTTTGTGAACAATAGATGTGATGGGAATTTAAAGAGAACTAAAGTAAAAGAATTTTGTTTAGAATGGTTTAAGAAAGAAATTCTTTCTGAAAAACAAAGATTTAATCAGGAAATATTTCCTAAAAGTCAAAAAAAGGTAAAATTGCAAATACCAAATTTAAATGAAACTGATAATATTAAGGTTTTAGATGTTCTAATGGGTATATTTCCCACCGAAAATGATTTAGAAGATTACATAAAAAAACTTATTCCCGGTTCTTTTGGCTTTAAATATAGGTTTAAACTTGATTCTCCCTATTTTTCTAAAGATGATGATGAGTTTTATATAATAGACAATCCAGTTATGAAGGAAAAGGTTTGGAAAGTACCAATAATTAGGGGAAGTACCTGGAAAGGAATGCTATTAAAAGCTGCTAGAGAAAAATTGAAAGGTTTAATTGAAAATAATAACATAAAAGAAATACTTGAATACTATTTTAGCATTACGAGAATTTTTGGGACAGGCTCTAAAGAATACAGGGAAATAGAAGAAGAAATAAAAAAGTTTATTGATGAGAAAGAAAATAAAGATGAAGACCTTTTAATAAAGCAGCTTATCAAATATGCATTAAGCGATTTAGGCTTAAATTTAAATATTAAAAGGGATGGTAGAAGAGTAGCAGAACAAATCTTTGAACAGATAACTAAACATAATGAAGAGTTGTGTAATAATGGAAATATTTTTACAGTGAAAAGAGGACGAGCAGTATTCTATCCTACCTATTTTGAGGAAGTATCTTTGGAAGTTATAAATCCGCACAATAGAAACACAAAGGCTGGAAGTAGCCCTATCTATTATGAAGTAGTACCAAGTGGTAGTGAAGGATTTGTTCAAATTGTCTATATTCCTTATGATGCCATTGTCCTTTCAAAGGAGGAACTAGAAAAACAAGTTGAACTTGACCGTAGGATTTTAGAGGGGCTTATAAGATATGCAATTGAAGAAATAGGTATAGGAGCTAAGACTAAATTAGGATGGGGCAAAGCTACTATTATTAAAAGTTCAGAAGATAATATGGAGGGAGTAGGGGATGAATGATGAAAGATTAGAAAATCTAAAACAGAAAAATATAGAAATACTTAAAGCTGAAATAGGAGCACTGCTTTTCAATTTAGGAAAAACCCATGTTGGGTTTAGTGGTTGGAGGAAGCATTTTTGTACAGTTGAGAATAATTTTACAGAGGAAGATTTTATAGAAGAGTATGGATATAAAACTTTTACAAGATATAAAGGTTATTATACTATCAAAAACCAAAATAAAGAAACACCATTTAAAATAGATTTAAAATCTATAGATGATAAGTTATTGGAATTTTTTAATGTGAAAATTAATTTAAATAAAATTAAAGATACGAAAATAGTAAACATTATTTATGGTAATGCAATTGAAGAAATAGCCAAAGAAGAAAATATTAATAATGATGTGATAGAATTGGTTAATGGTATTTTTTTCAGAGGATGCGAAAATATAAATTCGGGAATAGATAAAGGACAACCTCCTGAAAAAAATGAATTAGAAAAACTTTGGATTTCTAATGCATTCGGAAGTTTTAAAGAAGACGTTAGTATTTATATGTTAGACAGACAACGAATTTGTTTTTTCAATAAATTAGCTAATAAAATAAATAGATTAAATAAAGAAATTAAAGATTTTTCAGAAGAAGATTGGATAAATTTAAGAAATTTTGTAATTAATGAAATAAAGAGTTGGTATTCTCATTTGTTAAGCGATTCAAGATTTCCAATTAATGATGTAACATTGTGGGATCAAGCTTATATGACAGCATCTTTATTTAAAGCAAGTCTTGCAGCTATGGTTTTGGAAGATTCTAATGTAAATGAATATAAAAACAATCCACAAAAGATAAAATGGAGCATACTAGGAGTTCAATACGATAAGCTTGGTTTAGCAGAAAAAGCCTTAAAGCCATATTTCGTAGATTGGTATAGGGTAGCTGTGAAAAAAATTGATGCTAAAATTAAAGAGATAGTTGAAATAGATTATGCATTGGGAAATGAAATATACAGAGATGAAACAGGAATATATTTTATCGTACCTGAAAATATAGGAGAGAAAAGCGGAGATGGCTATAATTTAGAATTGAGTGCCGACTTTTGTGAATTAAAAGAAAAAATAGTGAATGCCTTTAAAGAAATCGAATTAGATGAAGACAAACATGAAATTTTTGAAAACGAATTTATGCCTTCCATATTCGTTACAAAGCCTTCGAGAGGTACTATGAACATAGCTTATTTGTTAGAAAATAGCAGAGACAATTTCTTAAAATCTGTTTATTCTAAAAATTTTATTGACAAATGTAAAGAGGAAAGTAATAATGCTAAAAATTATGATGGTTTATGTCAAATATGCAGATTGAAATTAGGTATAAAGAAAGAAGATTTTGTCATATGTGATCAATGTGACAAAAGAAGAATTTCAAGATTTCACAATTGGATTGAGAATATTAATGGAGAAACCATATGGACAGGAGAATTGCAAGACAAAAATGGAAGAATTGCTTTAGTAACAGTTAAATTTGAGCTAAAAGAATGGTTAAATGGAAATATGCTAAATACAATATTAGCAATAATTGATGATTGGAATAGCAAAAAAGAAGAATTAGAGAAAAACCTTAGAATAAAGAAAGGAAATGTTTTAAATAAAACAATGTTAAAAAATTTAATTAGTACTGAAGGTATAAAATATACATTACAGAATTATACTGATATTTTATTAACAGAACGAACAATTGGAGATAGATGGGAAAAATTTATGAAGAATAAATTAGAAAACAACATTAATTTTAATGAAAATAAAATTGAATGGAAACAGTTAAAAAATAATCAGCAGCATTATAAGGATATTGCAGAAATACTACTCCAATTTTTACTACGTAAAAATCCTTCACCAGCAAGGCTTAGAAGGATATGGGAAACAACTGAAGAATTTTTTATAGAAATTAAAAATGATCTCAAAAAGTTGATTGGCATAGAAGATTGGAGAGCAAAAAGGATTGTATGGGAAAACGTAGTTAACGATGAAAGATACAAAAGCAAGGAATATACCTATAAAGGTCTTGATTTCTGGGTGGATGAAAAAGGAAATGTACATCTCATTTCATCCATTGAACAAGCAATTCCAATTATAGGGAATATAAAAGGAAAAGATGACTTTGCAGAAATTACAAAAAAGATTGAAAAGGATAATAAAGAAGGTAGCAAAGACTGGATTAAGGAGTTTATACTTGAAGAATATGATACTAAGAAAGCAACTAACATAAAATTAGACAATTCAAAAGTAAAATATGAATCATACTTACCTTATTTATCAATAATTGATCCAACTCCAATTTCATGGCAATTTATTATACCAGCAGAGTATTTACCAAATGTAATAGATAAAATCCAAGAAAAATATAAAAATAATTTCAAATATGTAATAGGCAAGCTTCCATTACACATAGGAATTGTAATACAAGATTACAAAAAGCCTTTGTATATAGGATTAAAGGCTTTAAGAAAGATAAGAAGAGATATTACAAGTTGGGAAGATATAAAGAAAGTAATAAACTATCAAGGCTTTAAAGAAATTCAAAGGAAGTATTTTAAAGATCAAAGTATAGAAGAAACGAATGAACCTCAAAACTATTACAGCCTTTACCTAATAAAAATGAAGAATGAAACTAACGAAAATGAATATAGCAATGCATATGAATTCTATATTCAACCACACGAGAAAATGAAAAGAAAACTTATAGTGATAGATGGTATGTCTGATTTACAAGGTGAAGAGTATAAAGAAGTTAAATTAGAAATATATCCGAATACGATAGACTTTGAATTTTTGGATACCAATATTAGAAGAAATGATATCTATTATGAAAAGGGAAAGCGAATTTTAGGAGAAAAGCATAACAGACCTTATACATGGGAAGAATGGGAAAATTTCAAGGTATTTAAAGATTATTTTTTTGATGACAAAGATACTAAAAAGCAAAAAATAAATAAACTTAATAATATGGTTAGCTTAATTTATTCAAAAATAAAAGACTGGGAAGGAAATGATGAAAGTCTAAAGAAACTTATGCTATCAGCTTTTGTTAATACATTTGAATTGAATGAGAAGGATGAACGAACTGGCCAAGAAAAAAGAGATTGTTTTGCAAGACTATTTGGAGAAGGAATGACTTGGGAAAAACTTGAGAGTATGAAGAAAGATGAGTTTAATAAATTGTTGTGGAGATTTATAGATATGTATGAATTCTGGCATAAGGCTTTGAAAAAGTTTTAAGGGGGTATTTAAATGTCGGTTTGCAAAGGGTTTAACATTTATGCTATTTCAACAGACCCTATATATATAGGGACTGGAGGATATACAATTGGTAGGGTAGATAATACAATTGTAAGAGATCCTATAACTAGAATACCAAAAATACCAGGATCATCACTGGCTGGAACATGGAGGTATTATACAGCTCTTACTTTGCAAGGATTTTATAGAGAGAATTTCGATAAAATACGTGATATTTTAAATAAAGAATATAATAAAGATAATAAAGACATTGATGCTAAAGATGTTAGAAAATTAGTAAATACGCTAGCAAATAATAATCTTAGTAATGATGAAGAAAAGTTCAGTAGGAGAAAAGAAGAATTTATAAAATATGCAGAAACAATTAAAAATAAATCTGAAGAATTAAAAGGCAAAAATAAGCAATCACAAAATGAAAAATCAGATAATATTCAATGGGAATTCTACTGGGGAAATTTAATTTCATCAATAAAATGTGCAGGTCAAGATGATAAGCCTAGTGATGATACAGAAAACTCAGCATATAAAGGATTGGATGATACAGGGCACTGCGGTCACTGTATAATTTGTAAGACCTTTGGATTTTCTAAAAAGCAATCGCAGCAAGGATTAGCATATTTTTCAGATTTAAACATACTATTTTTCCCTGTAAGCACTCGATTTGGCGTTAGGTGGATAACTTCACCATCTATTCTAAGAGAAGCGGGATTAGGAGAAATAGAAGATTTTTCAGATAATAAAATAAAAGTTGTAAATAATGCTGGTAATTATGAATTTTTGAATTTAGGGTGGCTTAATTTTAAAGTAGATAGATTAGATGGTAGTATTGTTATAAGTACGTTAGGTAATGAAATAGAGAATATAATAAAAAACAAAATAATAGTAGTATCGGACAGTATTATTTCTCAAATAATTAATGCAAATTTAGAAGTTAGGACTTCTGTTTCTATAGATCCTCTTACTGGAGCAGCAAAAGAGGGTGCATTATTTACATCGGAAGCTATTCCAAGAGGTACTGTATTTTATGGTAATGTTAGGATAATGGACAAACTAGAAGATAAAGGATTAAATTCTGATTTAATCATACAAGCTTTGAAAGAGAGCAGGATGTACTATGAAAGCTTTGGTATTGGAGGACTTGTAACCAGAGGATTTGGTAGATTAAAAGTTTATTTTGAAGATTAACAACAAGGTAAGTAGGAGGTGGAAGCTGTGGCCAACCTAAATATAGATAGCTTTGTTAATTTATTGGGATTTAATATTAATAAAGGATGTAACAACGATGAAAAAAGAGGGTTTATAGATAAGGCATTGGGTGTTTTAGTAAATGATGGTGTTTACGCTTATTATGTATTCTGCAAAGCAAAATCAAAAGATAATAACAAGAAAAGTGAGGAGACAGAAAAAAATGATAGTTCAATAGAAAAAATTTTTATAGAATACGTAGTAAATGAAATAAATAATACAAAAGACTTGAAAGAATACTTTAAAAATGAACTTAAAGAAAACAATGGAAAAATTAATTATGAACTGTTTTTTAGAAATTTATCAAAAGACCTTCACAAACTGCTTTTCTTTAGAGATATTTTAGAAAGAGCTTTAATTTATGCTAGGTATCATGCTAAAGCAGCAAAAAAAGGTGGTAGCAATGGCTAAAATATGGTACAAGCTTATTTTTAAACAAATTAGCCCTATTCATATAGGCATTTTCAATTATGGTGTATTATCTGAAACTAGAATTTTTATACCTGGATGGACAATATGGGGAGCTTTAGTCAATAAATACGGTCAGCACAAAGGAAAAGAAGAGTATTTTGAAGAAGGAAAGAAAATTTTTGAATCAATTACATGCTTCTATCCTAAATTGGGAAAAAAAAATAAGGTACTATTTCCTGAATATAAAAATGGAGAATTTTACTTAGGAGACTATTCAGAAAATAAATTTCGGGCTAAATTTACCGATGTGTATGTATCAACATCTATACAACCATTATCTTTAACCGCAAAAGATGAATCATTACATGAAATAGAAGTTATTTTACCTAAATCCAAATTTGTAAATGAAAATAAAGAAAATCTTTATTGGATTGGATTATTAGGAATTGACGAGGACAAAAAAGAAGAAATAGAAACTTTTTTAGAGAAAAATTCGAATATAATCGTTGGAGGAGATAATAGATATGGTCTAGGAAATATGAAATTAGATGAATTAGTCCAATTAAATGAGGCAACTAATGATGAGTTAAGTAATTGTTGGGGCATAACAAAGGAAGGAAAACCAATATTTGAAAAAGATAAGTTTCTTAAAAACTACTTTTCAATAACAGATGGATTCTATGATGAAATAAGAGAAGGAGAAAGGATTTTTCATGTTGGAACAATCGAACATGTAATAATTGACTATGATTTTTCTTCAGCACGATTAAAAGCAGAGAAGAGTAAGATTTGTGTAATCCCTGGTAGTAAAATAAAAGTAGATAGAGATTGTAATTATAAATTAATAAGAGGAATATTCCAGATGAGAAGTTAAAAATGCAAGCTATGGTTTAAATATTATTGTCGTCGACCTCCAGTAGTGTAAAAACCCCTGGAGATCGACGACATTTTATGCTTTTTAACAAATGGCTATAATTCAATCTTATAGAGGATTTAGCAAGCAATTAGCTACCCAAAATTAAAAAAATTCCAATTTGACAAAAAATGAAAAACATAGTAATATCAATGTAGAGAATGGGTTATTAGATTACCTATAAGGAATTGAAACCTTATACAACAAATAGATAAAGAGGGGTACATAAATCCTGTTATTAGATTACCTATAAGGAATTGAAACCTCTAAGCCTTTCAGCATTAGATAACGCCTCAGGCGTGTTATTAGATTACCTATAAGGAATTGAAACAAAGAAAAAGCTCTGAAATGTAAACACTGTGGTGGGTTATTAGATTACCTATAAGGAATTGAAACTTTCCTTGAGCATTTTGAGCCTTTTCTAGCTTTTCCCGTTATTAGATTACCTATAAGGAATTGAAACGAGGGTATGACCAAGTCCCAGTTAGTCGAACATGGACAGTTATTAGATTACCTATAAGGAATTGAAACGCTTATAGTGGTGATAACGACGATAGTTTCAGCAACGTTATTAGATTACCTATAAGGAATTGAAACCTGTTGATGTAGGGCTACCAGCGTTGTCATTTGTATATCGTTATTAGATTACCTATAAGGAATTGAAACCTTTTCCATCACCATACAGTTGACCTGCTGCAATTTGGTTATTAGATTACCTATAAGGAATTGAAACTAACGTACTGCTAAAGGTCGTCTATGTTTGTTTAACGTTATTAGATTACCTATAAGGAATTGAAACTTCGGCAGTAACTTTGGATTTCATAAAAAACAATAAGGTTATTAGATTACCTATAAGGAATTGAAACTTTCTTCAATTCCTGAAATTTCATCTACTTCAAACGCGTTATTAGATTACCTATAAGGAATTGAAACCCTTCTGCATTTCTATTAAGCTGTGATAAAATAATAAGTTATTAGATTACCTATAAGGAATTGAAACTGTAAATGAGGGATTTAACATGAAAACAATAATTAGGTTATTAGATTACCTATAAGGAATTGAAACTGTGTCATGGGGAGGGATAAATGTGAATTTAAAAGAAGGTTATTAGATTACCTATAAGGAATTGAAACCTAGGAGAACTGGAGATGGGATAAACCCATCTGCATAGTTATTAGATTACCTATAAGGAATTGAAACATGCCCTCTTGTTTGAAGGATGCTTCAATGTATTATAGTTATTAGATTACCTATAAGGAATTGAA